>CALLVC010000473.1 GCA_938010785.1 uncultured Saprospiraceae bacterium | reverse complement strand
CGCTAGAGTAGGATATGGGAAAATATAACCTATCTACCTCATAGCAGCTTAGTCTTATCTTCCTTTACAAGGACCACAAGTATCTCCATGTGCCTTATGTTCTGCCCAATCTCTAGCTTTAATTTTCTTGGTATATTTAGCTGGAGAATTCGCCCCAAATGGACGGTGACAGATTAGCATGTCTCCTTTTTGATTGATATTATCATTACAATCACAAGCTCCATTTGTAGTATCAGGGAAACAAGCGTTATTATCGTCTCCATCATACATTGGGTCTGTTGTAGGAATCCCCGAATAATATCCGTCATGGTCTTCATCTGTTCCGATACAAGCAGCCGTATTTTCGTTAGGACTACAAGGGTCTAATGGATTAGAATCCCAAGTATGATAGTAACTATCTCCACCTGTTTCTTCGATATCTGTAATACCATCATTATCGGTATCACTATTTGGGTTAAATTTATCTGCATCAACATAGTCCACTACACCGTCACCATCATCGTCCCAATCCCAAATATTTATCCAGCCATCACCGTCAAAATCACAGAATGCTCCTAAAGACATTGGGTCGCAAGGGGCTAATGGGTTGGTTTCTCCTTCGTCTAACCAACCATTACGATTAAGGTCTTCTTCGCCATCTAATAGGCCGTCGCCATCAGAATCTGGATTATTAGGGTCGGTATCTACTGCATGATTGTATTCGCCATCTTCTCCTAATTCAATAGCATCATAAATACCATCTCCATCCGTATCTACAGGGTATGTATTGGAAGTACAATCATGGTCATTTGGTACACAATAGTTTGTATCTTCTGCATCGTATAAATTGTGGTCAATAGGATAGTTACCAAAATATCCATCTTCATCCTCATCATCTCCTTGACAAGCGGCTGATACGTAAGGGTCGCAAGCATCTTGTGGATTACTTCCGGTATTTTTTTCATAAATATCGGATTTCCCATCACCATCTGTGTCACTTTCTGGATTAAATGGATCAATATCTAACCAGTCAAATACCCCATCATTATCATCGTCTGTATCCAATTGATTTACTTTATCATCTTGGTCAAAATCACAAGTTGGTGTATTGCTTCTGGGGTCACAGAAATCTAATGGATTACTTAGCCCTTGTTTTTCTTCGCCATCCGAAAGCCCATCTTCATCGGTATCTGCGACTAATGGATTGGTATCCGTTCCTTCGTCGTATTGACCATCACCACCCGTTTCAACTATATCTGCTATTCCATCTCCATCGCTATCAGAATTGGGGTCATTAGGGTCAATATCATCTTTTTCATGTACCCCATCTCCGTCTTCATCATAATTACACGGCCCACAAACATCTCCATGTGCTTTGTGATGTACCCAATCAGCAGCATCCACTACCCTAGTAACTCTAGCAGTTCTAGCACCATCTCCTAAATGACAGATGGTTAATTGTCCATCTCCATCCTCATCTTTACAATTACATTGACTATTATTAAAATCAGGAAAGCAACTTTCTGAATCATTCATATCATAAGCAGGGTCTTGCTCAGAATAATTGCTATAAAAACCATCTCCATCTTCATCAATGCCTACACAGGTGCCTGCTTGAGGATTAGGGTCACAAGCACTCAATGGATTTGAATCCGTTTCAGGATTGTAGATTCCATCACCGCCAGTTTCTTGATTATCGCTCAAACCATCTCCATCCGAATCGCTTTCTTTATTGAAAATATCAATATCTAAAGAATCCGGTACCCCATCATTATCTTTATCTAGGTCTATGGCATTTACCCGTCCATCTTTATCAAAATCACAGATAGGTAAAGTATTGTTTAAATTACAAGTATCAATTTTTGTCCAACTAGAATCTATAAATATTTGTTCTCCCTCTACTCCAGTTTCTACAATAAAATTTGAAATCTTATTATCATTCTCTGGATGTACTAAAACGGTATTGTACAATAAAGGAGAACGGTCATTATTAGGGCCTTGGTAAATAATTGCTCCGTCTAAATTAAAATCTCTTTGGGTATATCCTGAGACAATATAATTAGATAATAACCCTAAATTTTCTTCACTTAAAATGATATGTAAGAACATGTAGAAAATATCATTTTGTGGTCCTTGGAAAATAATTTTACCATCTCCATTAATATCTCCTGACCACATGGCTCTTTTGCCCCCACAATCTACTCCTGGAATATCTCCCATCACTGGTGTAAAGACATCTGTAAAATCAATTTCAGGTACTATAGAAGGTCCACAGCTGTATGGGAACAAGGAATACATACCTAGGTGATTTCGATGTTTAATCGAAACATAATAATCATCTGCCGCCATATTTTCAAAAACTAAAATTGCTTCCCCTTTAGCTGAAATTACATCACCATCTTTTTGAATTAAGGCAGATTGCGTATGCAATACAATCGATGGGTCATTGCCATCTCTTAGTTCAATCATTACCCAATCTACAATCGCATCATTACCAGTAATTGCTAGAAGCGTAGGGTCTACTTCTTCTCCTCCACCTATTCCATAATGTTTAAATTCTACTAAATCTGTATAAGGTTCCGTATGTGGAATTAATTCCTTTTTGCGCAAATCATCTCGCATTAATCCTTCTTCATTACCTGAAATAGCTGCCCCTTGTAAAAAAGCTTTTACTTTTACAGCCACTCCATTACATGGTACATTCTGTTGAAGAATTGTCGCATTTCCACAATCATCAATGGCAGAATAAGTACGCTGAATGGTTTTAGTAGGACCATCATAAATAACATTTTCCGATAATTCAATGGTTACATTTTCATCCCCATTATCTACCACTACTATATCTTCTCCAATTACTAAGCTATCGGTTCCATGCGTACAAATCTTTTCTATATCTAAAGATAAACTCCCTTCAATGATAATAATAGAAACCGTTCCAGCTGATTGAGTCACCTCTCTCTGGTATTCCCAACTATCTAAAGCTACTTCAAATTGGTTGCCCGAAATTGGTTTTACTTTCACCAATGTTGCACCATCATGACATTGGGCAATAGCAACTGGATTGTAATAACTATTATTCGTCGTCAGAGAAGTAATGCCTGAAGTAGGGTTTAATTGAACTGACTCTCCGATAATTGCCCCTTTGGCATCTAGTATTAGACTATTTTTATCGATAGCTACATATGCCATTTTCTCTACCGCATGAATTGTCTCAGTATCACTAGAGGTTTCTTCTTTTATTTGTACTTGAATATTCCCAGTAGTCAAATTAGCAGTATGAATTGTAGCTGGGTCACTTTCGTTAATAGATTGTAAACTACTAATAAAAGCAGGTGCTTCGCTATAGCCTTGACTAAAGTTCAAGGCTGTTAATGCATCCGTTATTGACTTATTCCCAACCTCCCAGTTGTAAGGCGTAGCAAAACTACCTTCCTCTACTGCTATCCAAGCAACATTTTCTGTTTCATAATGGATATTATCATTTGCTTCTTCTTCATCAAGTCTAATTTCAAATTGAGTACCTGAAATATTCCTTAACCTAACTACAACTGGACTAGCTGCATTTTGGGAAACTACTTGAGTTAAAATAACTGGAGTACTTGGAAAATCTGTTGGCAATTGTATTGTCTTCCAACGATGCGTCACATTTTCCATTACTCCCGCTACCATTTTTTTACCATTCGGTAGTGTATATATTCTGTAAATATCTGGTGCTGTTTTATCTTGTACCTTAATAACTTGTTGGTCGGTAGCCGTATTTCCACAAATATCTGTTGCCGTCCAGACTCTAGTTATTTCATAATCATATAGTGGGCAACCTTCTTCTCCTTGAGTATCTGTCTCATCTGTCTTAATAGAAATAGAAGGACAGTTGTCAAAAGCACCCACATAAGGAGCTACTGGTACTTCTTCATCACAATTAATGGTCAAATCTTGTGGAAGATCTCTCAATTCAGGTACTACATCATCTTGTATAGTAAGGTAAACAGTCGCTGTAGCACAGCAATTATTTGCTTGATTACAAACTTCATAGATAAATTCATCAGTCGTACATTCTATCACAGTTGGGTTATAAATAAATTGACCATGGTCTGTAATTACTGCGGTACCTTTGGTTGGCTGACTAATTATACTAAAGGTTTCATTTTCTAAATTCTTATCATTTTGAGCCACATTTCCTCTTAATCGAAAGCCCGGACAACCATTATTTATGGTATCATTTAGGGCAATTACACCTGCTGGTTCGCTAAGTGTTACTAAGCCATAATCATTGGTACAAGCCTCATTACAGTATTGACTTAAAATATGATAAGTTCCTGTCGGTAAATTATTAAAAGTTGTCTCATTATCTGCCTCCCAAGTGGTACCTCCATCCAAGCTAATTTGGAAACAAGCATCCGCTTCTTTACTTACTGTGACGGTGACGCTTCCTTCTGAACTGTTACAAGCATTAGGATTAGTCGTAACAACATCACTTACAAAAGCTAAAGGGTGAATAGTGAATTCTACTGTATCCTTCACAGGACAACCATCGGTAGTTACCGTCAAAATAGCTCTTTCTGTAATTGCAGCAGTGGCGGTTGGTGCGGTATAGATAATTAAATGAGGTCCTTTACCTGTTGCTTCATTAACACTAGCATTGGCACTAAATTCCCATTCATAAGTAGCTGGAATACCCACATCTGTAGCATCAAATTCATATATATTTCCTTGGCATGCCCAATTATCATTGGAAGGTGCTGTTGCAATATTTGCATTTACGATGGTTCTTGATTCCTTTTTCACTAGATTAGAAACCAACCAACTTAAACAAGGGCCTCTTCTAGATAATCGCTTATACCAAGTGGTTTGACTGATGGTGGATGGGTCATAAGTTTCGTCATTTGCGCCTGTAATATCGACCCAATTTAGATTATCTGTACTTTCTTGCCATTTAAATTCAATCGTACCACTCGCTCCTCCACTTGGCGCAGAATTACTCGTAATTTCAGTAGGGTCATAAGACCCACATTCAGATTCGTCACCACTAATCATACCAGCGCTACTGAAATTAATCACTACCTCTTTTTCGACTATATTGGAATATACCCAAGAACGACAAGCAGAGCGTCTAGCGCCTCTTCTATACCAAGTGGTTTGAGTAATGTTGTTCGGCTCATAAAACGCTTTATTAGAACCATTTTGAGGTGTCCAAGTTAATCCATAGTCGGTACTTTCTTCCCATTGGTACTTGAAGGCACTTTTACTTCCTCCTGTAGCATCAGTTATAGACACAATATCCGCTGGAGAAAAAGCACCACATTGTTCTTCATTAGCACCAATCTCTCCTGGGTCATCTACATTATCACAAATGAAAATGGCATAATCCTCTACCTCTCCAAGATAGGCACTACCGTAGTAAGCGTTTTGAGGAATATAAGGTTTGGTTTCAAATAATCGTACTCTGGTATATACGGGGTCATCAATATCGGTTTCAGTTCCAGCAGGAATATCAAATTCAAAATTGTGACTGCCAGTAATAACGGACTGATTAATTACCATCTCGCCAGCATCATCGAAATCTTCATCTCTATTCCAGTCCATCCATATTATTAACCAACCTTCCCCATTTACTTCTACAGTAGTTGAGCCACCATTTCCATTGGCAAACGCTCCTGCGGTCCACAACCATTCTTGATAAGGAATTAAACCATCTTCATCATCTGAATTGCTTTCATTATCCCCCGTTGCAGAGTGATTTTGAATTGATAAGGGTTCTGCATCAATGGTCTGTCCTAAATAAAGGGTTGGATTATTCGGTACTACGTGATAAGCACCAGTATATCCATCCGTCAATTGGGTTGGATAAGGTGCTGGTAAATCCCCCATATCTACTTCTACATCCATAGTGAAGGCAAAATCTACTCCTTCCACTGTATCTGCTACTGGTACTAATTGGTAATCTGCATAGAAAGTAGTCGTTAAATCTATAGCAGGTGTTTGAGATACGATAGTAGTCAAATATGCTAAATTAACGGGCTCTTCACTTTTGCTCAAAGCAACCAAAAAAGTATCATTGGGTAGTCCCTCGAAAGAAAACTGTCCCAATGAGTTGGTGATTGTTTGCCCTAGGAAGTTTCCTAGGTTATCATATAGATAAATCGGTAACTGTTCTAATATGGTCTCTCCGCCGGTGCTACATACGCCATCTTCACTATCATCATCTAGACAAATCGTTCCTTTGATGGCGTTTGCACCATTCAAAGTGAAACCAAAATCTACGTCTTCTCCACAATCTACACAACCATTCCAGTTAATATTATGAACTGCTCCATCTGTTATATCGAAAATTACGGCTATTTGCCCTATACTTTCAGGTCCAGTGGTAATTGCCATATCCTGAGGTGCGGTTACATCAATACCATAAGAACCATCAGGTAAATTATTGTAGTGGTAATAGCCATCAAAATCTGTATAAATGGTGTCTCTGTATATTCCAGGCGTATATGTGATTCCTCCTATGGTAACTGTTGTGATATTCGTAAGCATAACTTTTACGTTATTGATACCTGCTTCTGTCTCATCCTGAACACCATCATTGTTTTGGTCAAACCAAATATATGCTCCTACTGTTCCAAGAGGTTGGTAGCCGAAATTAGTCCAAGAAACACCTCCATTATTGGGCACGGCTACACTGTGTGCTTGATTGTCACAAGCCGCACTTAATAAGGCAAAATTAGGGTCATTAGGGTCTAAAGGTGTATAACATGGATTGCCGTCCGATTCTGGGTCTGCACTTAGGCTAGTTGCGCTAAGTCCATTTGGTAAACTCTCTGTTTTTACTGCTACGTTATATTTTTCTGGTGATAAATTATCGAATAAGTAATAGCCAGAATTTTCTGCAGTTTGTACACTATCAATGGCATTTGTAGCCGTACATGCCATGCCATCGTTAGCACATAAATAAACGGTTGCTCCGCCAATACCTTCCTCTCCCCAATCTTGTGTCCCATTACCATTGGCATCATAAAAAACAACACTTTCTATAAAACCTGGGTAGTTGAAACCAAATAATACGCCATCCGCACAACTTGAGCAGGGTGCGCCTTCTATTAAGACAACTGCTCCATCCGTAATTTGTACGGTTTGTATAATAGTTGTAACTGGGAAAACCGAATTGTTATATCCGTCCTGTGGTAATTCGGGGTCAGTAGTATCAACAATAACCTGATAGTGTCCATCTGGAAGACCCGGAAATTCAAAAGTACCGTCAATTTTTGAAGCAATAGTTGTAATCGTTTGGTAAACTCCATCCCCATTTAAATCCACTTGCAACACTACATCTACGTAAGGGATTCGAGTTTCTGACTTACTAATACTACCATTATTATTCCCATCTATCCAAACATAGCCACCAATAATGCCTTCTCCTTCTACTCGATAACCAAAAACATCTTTTGCTACATTATTTGTACCGTCAACATTAGGAATAGCCGTTTCTCCATCGCAATTATTTGTACAATTACCAGATTCATCTGGATCAGCAGATTGTCCTTCGGTATTAGGAATCGTTCCATCAGCAACTACAACAATAAAGTCGCCAGCGGGGATGTTATCAAAAGTATAATTTCCTAAAGAATCCGTATAGCTTACCCCAACGATGGCATCATCTTGTGGGTTTACTTCGCCGTCGCCATTCGTATCTTCATAAAGCGTTATTTCTATTCCTTCAATTCCTTCTTCGTTCGTACTTTGCGTTCCATCTTCATTCCAATCGTAAAATATATTCCCTTCTAAAGTAGAACTTCCTTGAGCGAAGAAGGCAAAATCTTTATTAGTACTTTGCTCACCAGCAGTTAAATTGACAGCAATATGATTATTAATAGAACCATCAACTTCATAGGTTTCACTCCAATTAGTGCCTGAAGGTAAAGTACTTTGCAGTACGACAACCGTATAAGCTTGATTCGGAGTTAAATTAACAAATTCATAAACACCATTCGCATCTGTAATCGTCGCTGGACAAGTGCTACCAGCAGTACAAGCAGCACTTTGTAATTCAACCGTTACTCCTGCTATTGGATGTTCTCCATTTTCTAAAGCTCCATTTCCATTGGCATCTTTATAAATTGTACCACTAATTAGAGGTGAAACGGTATACCCTAAATTACCTTCTTCGATATTATTCGTACTATTGATGTTCAATAATGCAGAAAGATTACTATTAGGATTGCCCCAACGGTTATCACAAGTCGAACAGGAACCACTCGTTTCATCAGGGTCGCCAGATTGACTAGCATTGCCTGCAAAAGAAGTCGCATCTACTGCTGCGTAGTAATAACCATTACTTAAGGCATCAAAACGATATTCACCGCTTTGATTGGTTGCCGTAGTCGCTACATTCACCCATGTTCCTTTATTTCGTTTATTCGTACAAGACCGAGAAGTAGAGGCCGCAGGATAAAGGACAGCACCGTCTCTGTAACAAGCATATAAATTTACGCTGATACCCGATAAAAACCCATCTGTACCATTTTCATAGCCTATGGTCCCTTGCCAGCCGTCACTATCCATATCATTCCAAATAGTTCCAACAATAGACCCCAGTGGATTAATGGTAATGGTTTGAATATCACTTGTATCATTTAGTAAAGTATTATCCACTAGCGTTGCACTATCTATAGCAACCGTAGTAGTTGTAATGATAGCAGTATTTCCAGGGTCTAAGGCTATAAATTGAAGCTCAATTTGAGTAGCACCTGGTTCTAATTTATCTAAATCGTCCCAAATAATAATGCCATTTTCTTCATCTATAGAGGACGGTTGTGGAATGGCATCTATGAAAGTAATAGTATTGGGGTCATAATTATAGGTTACTGGAAGCGTTTCTACTATAGCATTGGGTGCTATAATCATAGTAGAATCAGATGACCCAGGTTGTACTAGTTCATCAGTGGTAATCTTAAAACCGACTGCGTCAATATACAGTATGGTATTATCAGTTGTACCATTCGTTATAGCTTGAAATAAAAAACCCATCCCGTCATCATAAGTAGCCGTAAAATCGGAGAAGGACCAGTTAGTCTTAGCATTGGTAACATCCAAAACTACCTCACCTGCATTGGCAGCGGAATTAAAATTGATAAAGTCGGCAATTGGAATATTTTGCTCAATAAAACTATTAGTGCTACTATTTTCACTTAATAAAACACTAAATTGGTCATCTACAATGGTCCCCTCATAATAAACCTTTGCCACAACCTCTACCTTAATAATATTAGCAGTTGTGTTAGGTACGGAAAATTCTCCACCTCGAACTAAATTTCCCCAAAAACCATTAGCATAATTACCATCTGGTTCACCATACAAATTGTTAGTTGGTAAGTAGTCTCCTCTATCATCATAATTTATCCAAAGGTCTATGGTTTGATTGGTCACTTCACTAGAATTACTAGTGGTAAAGCCAAATTCTATATCTGTAACATTTGTATTATTAATAGAAGTGGCGGAATAAATCAAATCTGGTAAGCCGTCTGAATCGGCCGTACTTCCGTCCAAAGGTGATTCATAAATATTCTTTCTTGCCGTCCAGTATAATTTATCACCAGCTATATCTAAGGCAAGTCCTATACCTGCACAGTCATTCCCACAACTCCAAAGCGTTTCAATGGATGTTCCGTCTAGGTTAGCTCTTCTAATCATTTGGTCTACATCATCAATCCAATATATTTTTCCATTTGTATTGTCAATTTCAATATCATACGGATGACTAGTATTAGTCCCATCAATGATGGTTGTACTACCACCTGAACCATCTAAGTTAGTTTTTAGAATAGCATTATCAATACCAATATAAGCATGTCCATTGACAGCATCTACTGCTAAACTAACGGAATTGAAACCAATCACACTCTCATCTACATAGGTTTCTACATCAGTTCCATCAAAATTTGACTTTCTAACTCTATGACTTGCGGTTTCTAACCAATAAATTTTGTTATTAACTAAATCTAATTCTATTCTTTCTGGATTATTCCCTCCTGTTAAACTTAAATCAATTAGGGTAATCATATTACTACCATCTAAGTTGGATCTCCGAATAAAATCTGTTCCTGCATCCGTCCAATAAACATAGCCATTCTCTAAATCTATTGCCAGACCAATTTTATCCCCAGAAGTTGGATCTTCAGTAATCGTAGATCCTGTAATAGTTACACTAGGGTCTCCCGCAAAAATATTGTCATTGGCCAAGGTACCATTAAAATAATTTTCTTCTATCCAAAATATTTTATTTGCTAACTCAGGATAAGGTGAGATAGTCTGCTCCCCCATACTATCTATATCTTCATATATATTATTTTCAATAGCAATAGTTAATGGAATAGTATCTCCTTCATTAAAGGTCGTCGACCCCGTCTCAGAAGTAACTTCTACGTCCAAAACTGGTGCAAAACCAAAATTAGCAGTAGTGCTATTATTGGCTAAATCAGAAAAATCATAAGCTAAAGCTGTCGTATTCTGCCATAGGTGAGGAATAGTGGTATCTTCTTCCTGTACTAGTACTATATAATACGCATCCATTAAATTATTGAAGGTATAAGTTCCTCCAGTAGTCGTGGAGTTAGTTTTCAATAATATATCATTTCCATCAATAAGTCCATCTTTATTTTTGTCTATATAAAGTGCTAAGGTTACATTTCCTATACCGTTTTCTCCTCCTTCTTGGGCACCATTTGCATAAACACCACTACCACTATTGCCATCATCTTTAAATACCACGACATCAATGGCATAATCTCCATTGACTAAAGCGGTTAAATCATTTTCGGCTATTGGATCATTATTACCGATACTAACAGAAGTAGTAGTTGTAACTAAAGGGTTTTCATAACCTGGTCGTAAGGTAATATCAAAATTTACTTTTAAAGAATCATTAGGATTAAGTGGGCTATCTAACCACCATTGAATCGTGGTAATCTCCTCGACTGGAGGCTCCGTAGTTGTCCATGTTGTACCTTCATCGGTTGAATATAAAATAGTCACTTCAGTTCCTGATGGCAAGGCATTCTCCATTTCCGCAGAACCTGATGTATAAGTTGTACTATCAGGAATAGTAGCCGTAAAAACTAAAGGAAGGTTATATTGTGGCATACCTAAAGTATCCGTAGGGCTTGTATTTTTAAATTCAACGATAAATTCTATGTTATTTCCGGGTGATGCCGTATCAGGATTTTCTCCTTCGAAAACTATTTCGGGTTCACTAGAATTTAAGTTGCCACCGCCAGTACCAAAGTCTGCATTAAATTTTTCGTTATTTCGACCTGAGGCGACTTCTTGATAAGGAGATAAAGCAGAGGCGCAACCGCCATTTAAAGTGGCAAATTCATAATACACAAAACCAACTGCCCCTGTATTATCGTAAGGATTATTAGAAAAGTGCATTTGGTCTTCAAAGTCTATAATCTTTACGGCTCCTCCTCTTAGTTTAATGGCAATTAAACCATGTACTTTGACCAATCGATAACAATTGGCATCAAATACACCAGGGTCTCCGACTGGTTGTAATAGAAAGTTATAATCATAAGCCAGATCCCCATTATTATCAAAACCTTGGCGAATATTCCCTAAATCAAACCAGATGCCTTCTAAAGCAATAGAAGCACCGGGATGCGTGGTATTCGTGGTTTCTCGCCAGCCTTGCTCTAAATCAGGAAAAGCTGCTAGAAGTTCACTTGGAACTTTAGCAGTATTATTTGGCCAGATTTTATTAGCCATAGCAGAAATTTCTGCTCGACATTTTACGGTATTAGAAGTATTTGCAGCCAAAGCTACCCCCATGTCGTCAGCTTGCGCCCAAACATCATAAGTTAACTGTAAATCATCATCTTGATTAGGAATAGCTCCTGCTACTCTTTTGTTGTTGGCATCCATCAACGGATATTCTACCAACCAATATTGAGTAACACATTCTCCAGCTTTTAAATCACCAATGAAACGAGTCGCATCTTTTGCTCCGCCTTGATGAATAAAGGAGAAAGTTCCCTCGTAAGGAACGCCAATGGCAGTAGTTGTAGGATAAATACCAGGTGTATTATTAGTAAAATCACCAATATGCGCAAAAACATCTGATAGGTCTTCCGTCCCGTCGTTACAGATTTTTGCACCGATATAAACCGATTTTGGACTGGCCCCTGCGGGTGTTTGGATGTTGTGGTCAACGACTAGATTGTGTAATTCTAATAATTCAATTCTCAAATCACCATTTGGATTATTGGCGAATAAATTAGAAAAAGACAAAAAAAGTGTTAGTAGTGCTAGTGTAAATTGTTTAGCCATTGTTTGATAGCATTATTATTCAATCAGTATTAACTACAATAAGTTAATAAAGAAGTCTTCTATTCTCTCTAAATAGAATTGGGTTATTGAATCTTTTGTTTGGGAAGTAAAACAGTTTGAGTTGTTTTTTGAGGACTGCTTCGGAGGGATGGACTTTACTTATTTTCTAATCTAGGTGGGTTAGATTAAATTGGATGTATTCAAATAATAACAAAAACTAAGCCGATTATTAAGATATTTTTTCTATAAAACATATCACATTTAAATATTATGTTTTTTTTTCTTAAAATGAATATTTTAAAAAAATGATTATAACATATTTGTTAATTATTTCTTCATTAGTATTGTGACATAACTTCATTCCTTTGGTTTTTTTGAGTTTTTCATTGGAATTAGAAAGTTTAAAGGGGCAATTTAGCTCATCATTGCTGTTGATTGAAAATAAGGTTCAATGCCTTTGCCTTTATACATTGCTGTACCAATGATAAATTGGGACAGACAACGCACTACAAAAAATTTGATGATATTTTCTATATCGAAAATGGAAAGCGGAGAAAAGAAAAGGATTTAGAAAAAGGTAGAAATAACATCGAGGTCAACAAGTACTTGGACAAAATAAAGACGTTTGTACATTCTAAGTTTAAAAATAAAGCTGATGTAACTCCCGAAGAAATTAAACTTCACTTAGATTATTTTACGGGTAAAAAAGATAAACCTAGAGGACCGAAAAGAAGAAAAAAATTAACGCTTTTTCCTTTCATTGCTAAGTTCATAGAAGAAGAGCGAAAAACTGGTAAAAGAGGTACTTGGAAAAAATTTAGGCTCTTTGACAATTTTTGCATTGTTCCCGTCGGGCGACGAAGTCATCCGACGGGAACGACCGTCTCGTCGGATGGCTTCGCCGTCCGATGAGACTAATAAAGTATCTTTTGCAAAAATTGTCAAAGAACCAAAATTTATTACAATCCAGAATCACCTCAAAACTTATGAAGAAGAGAAAGGCATTAAATTGACTTACAAATCGTTTGATTGGCAATTTAGAAAGGACTTTATACAATGGTCGTATGCATCACCGAGAGAGCATTCTGTTAATAGTGCCTCTAAATCATTTGAAGTGCTAAAACAGTTTTTACAAGAATCCTATAAGCTCCGATACCATAAAAATGAAATTTTTAAGGAAAAAGGATTCGGAATTAAAAGGGTGAAAACTAAAAACAAAGTGCGTCTAAATTTTGAAGAACTAAAGGCAATTGCCAATCTTGATTTATCTAATAACCCTTCCTTTGATAAAGTTAGAGACCTGTTTATTGTGGGCGCTTATACAGGACTAAGATTCTCAGATTGGGATAAAGTAGGAAGAAGGAACATAATTGAGGAAGATGAAGAACAACTACTTGAAGTCCTCACCATCAAAACTAGTAAAAGAGTTTTCATACCTCTATTACCAGAATTAAAAGCGGTATTAGAAAAATACGATTATGTATTACCATCCTCAACTAGTCAACATTTTAATAGAATCATAAAAAAAGTTTGTAAGATGGCTAATTTGGCAAGTATGGAAATGAGGATTTATTCAGAAGGAGGTCTAACAAAAGAAGAAAGACTAGAAAAATATAAAATGGTTTCCTCTCATTGTGCTCGTCGCTCTTTTGGGTCCAATTTTTACGATATGGGTATTCCTGCCTTTATTATTATTATTATGCAAATAACAGCGCATTCAACTGAAAAGCAATTCTTTGAATACATTGATTTGTCTCAAAAGGATTTAGCTAAGAAGTTTTCCAGAAAGGTAAAGGAGGCTTGTGATGCTGAAAAAAAGAAACCTAAATAAACTCATGTTTTTTTGTTGCTATAAATGCCGACGAAATAGTAAAGATGATTGATAACGATATAAATCTGAAGTCAAAGTACTCTTAGCAATATAAATTCCCCTCTTATTAGACAATACACATCAAAGCAATGGTGTTAAATATATCGTAGCAATCAAGTATATCTAAAAAATTCCTGTTGGATTTATCCTTTTATTTAGATAACTTTACTATTCTAGATTTGGAACAAATCAACCGATTATTTGGTTTTTAATAGTAGTTTCAAAAAACAATTTATATGTCTAAGATTCAAATAAGTACAGAGATTGATTTATTATCCGTTCTGCCTCAATTAGATACGAGCGACTTAGAACGGTACGCTAAAGAAATAGCTAAGCTATTGGCTCAAAGAAAAACCAAAAGTAAAAAGGCTAAGATTGCGGATTTATTACAAAATCTAAATGAAAAATGTGTGCTTTCAGAAAAAGATTCAAGCCGTTTTTATGAACTTAGAACTAAACGAACTAAAGAAGAGTTAGCGCCAAAAGAATTAAAAGAGCTATTCAAATTAATAAAAGCAGAAGAGAATCTTAGGATTAAACGTATTAAAATATTAGGAGAAATTTCTAAATTAAGGAATATTCCACTTGCTAAATTGAATAAGGAGTTAGGAATTAAAATTGCTAAACGTGCCTAGTTCTAACCTTAGTGCTAAAATCAAGAAAGAAGTAGCTAAACGGGCTAATAATCTTTGTGAATATTGTTTAGCTAACTCGGAATACGCATTTCATACCTTTCCTGTAGACCATATTTTACCAATTTCATTAGATGGTCAAGATACTTTAGATAACTTAGCTAATTCCTGCCAGTTTTGTAATAATTCTAAGTATAATAAAACACATTGTCTTGACCATCTCACGAATGAATTAGTTCCATTATTTAATCCGAGAAAGGATAAATGGTTGACTCATTTTTTGTGGAACGAAAGCAAATCTGATATCATTGGGATTACTTCAATTGGTCGGGCTACAGTCCATTGCTTGAAAGTTAATCGACCAGAGGCAACTAATTTAAGGAAAGTTTTAGCCGCTTTTGGTGTCCACCCTCCTTTTTAAGAATTAACAAACGGAAAAAATATAATGGCTGATTTAGAAAAACGCTCTTATGCTGAAAAATTAGAAATCAGTTTCAACCCAGATGAAACTATGTTTCTAAACTTTTGGGATTGGGCGCATGGCAATGACGTTACTGCGGAAATAAAAAACAATCAAATTCTGTTGAACCAATTTGATGAAAATGGAAAAGAATTAGCTCCAAAGGAAATTTATATTTTTGATTTTTTGAAATTAGTAAAAACGTCTATTCTGCAAAGGGAATTATAAAAAAGGAGTTGGAAAGATTTTGTAATACAATTCAAAATAGCTAAAGTGAAATTTATAATAAATAAAAGTTTTAGCTGTTTAAGGAATCGTCAAACAGCTAAATGTATCTATTTTTCATAGATATAGCTGTTTACAGTTCCGTCAAACAGCTATAAGTGTCTTTTTTAACTAAATTTGGTTATTTTCAATGCAATAGGATTCTTTTTTAGAAAATATAAGATTTTGGTAAGACTGCCCCAAATATCAGTAAATTAATCACACTTCCCTAAATAAATCTTCTAATACAAGTGACCTAGAAACAATTCCACTACTATATTGATTCTCTGTCAAGCCAAAGGTGGTAATAA
>CALLVC010000472.1 GCA_938010785.1 uncultured Saprospiraceae bacterium | reverse complement strand
ACATAATTCCCACCAATACTATTGTCTGTAGCTTTATCGTGTTGAAAATTTGTAATGGTTCCTTTTTGAGTATCTACAAAAAAGAGTCCTCCTCCCCAAGTAGCAATCCAATAATCGTGATTTAAGTCCTCCTGAATAATCCAGATAGTGTGAGCCTTTAATTCATTTTTTTCTGCTTCAACAGGAATTTCTACCTTAATTTGGTTCGTTTGCGCATCAATTAATTGAATTCCCTTTGGGGTAAATTGCAACAAAATATCACCACATTGTTTAATGTCTTTAGGGACATTCACTCGCTCTATTTCTTCAATGTTGTGAATATTTAAACCTTCTTGTTCATTCACCCCAAAGGAAAGGTCATTAAATTTAATGAGGTTACGACCATCCAAAAAACCTAACCAAATATTTCCTTTGGTGTCTTCTGTTAAATAGCTGACTTGTCGATTGTTTTCAATTTTATAAAAAGGAAAATGACTGGTTTTAAAATTAACTTTATAAGTTTTACCTCCCCCATTTCCACCAGTACAAATAAAAATAGATTGGTCATCTGTCTGTAAAATATCCCAGATATAATTAGTCGTTAACCCTTTTTGAAAAGGAGCATTTTGTTCAATATGGGTCTGTCTTTTTAACACAGGGTTATAAACATTCACCCCCCCATAAAACGCACCAATCCATAAGTTTTTTTCTTTATCTTCATGAATAAACCCAACTTGAGAATAATTAACATCAACTGTTTTGTCTAGGGTTAAAAAAGGGCGGCTAAGTTCATCTGAGTTTCCTGCCTTAAAAGGATACCTTGTAAATTCACCCGTTTCTTTATTCAAAGTCTGCAAGCCATCCCCCATAGTACCTACCCAAAAATTCCCTCTGGAGTCTTCAAAGATGGCCCCTACTCTATTATCACTCAAACTCCTTGGGTCATCGGGATTATGCATATAAGCCGTTAGGTTTCCATTATTGGGGTCTAATTTAAACAGCCCACCTTTAGCAGGATTGTATTCCCAAGGCAAACCAGTACCTATCCAAATCATTCCTTCGGTATCTTCATATAAAACTCTAACCCTGCCATCTTTCAAATCATTATTGTCAGCGGATGTATGATGGATAAATTTTCCAGTAGTAGGATTTAATTGAGTGATACCTGTATTCGTTCCCAACCAAATATTTCCTCGCTGGTCTTCAATAATCGTATTAATTATCCCATCAATTAGCCCGTTGGGCTGATTCCTTTCAGGTGAGTATCGGACAAATTCATGTTTATTCGGATTAAATTTTGTCAAACCTTTGCCAAGAGAACCTACCCAAAAATTTCCTTTGCTATCAATAAGCATAGATTCGACATAGTTATCAATGAGCGAATTGCTATCTAATGGATTATGTTGATATCTAATGAAATCTCGTCCATCGTAGCGAGTCAGCCCATTAACCGTTCCAAACCAAACGAAACCATATTCATCTTGCACCATACAGTTCACGGTATTGCCTTGTAATCCTCCGGGTAAGTCGATTTGTTCGAATTCAAAAAAGGGTGCAGGAACTTGTTTTTGAGCGTTTAACTCAGGCGAGTATAATAGCATAGCATAAAGCAAAAACGCTATTATCCATATAGGAGTGGTTGTATTTGGTATGTGTTCTCTCAAGTAGTATTTATTTGCTTAGCAATTTAAGCAAAAATATGGAAAAAAGATGAGTTTATAGCCGATGAAACATACAACAATATTCCATACTGAATATCCAAAGAAGCATTCACAGCTATCACGGAATCATCTTCAATTACTATTCCCCACCTTTATCTTGAACTTGAAGAATAAAATTAGAAAAGTAGGTCGTATTGTCAGGGTGCACCAAAATAGTATTAAATAATAAAGAAGACTGGTCGTTATTAGGTCCCTGGTAAATCACTTTTCCATCTAAATTAATATCTCCTGGTGAGTAGGTTTCACTAACAAAATTATCAATAAATCTAGTATTTTCAGGGTCTGCTATTACAGCTAAAAACAGGGGAAAAATGTCATTTTGTGGACCTTGAAAAATCACTGAATTATCTTGATTGACATCTCCCGCCCATAGTTGAAAAGTTGTTTCATTCATGGCCACCGCCGCATTAATACCAAAAGTCTCTTGCTTGGTGAAATCAACCATAGGTACATTGTCTTCTGATAATTCAAAAGGTATTTTACTCACTAGACAAACATGATTTCTATGTCGGATAGAGACATAATAATTATTAGCCATCGCACTAGGAAAAACAATCAAAGAATCCCCTTTATTAGAAATTATGTCGCCATCTCTTTGGACTAATCCTACTGAAGAAGCAACCACAAAATTATTATTCAAAGGACTTCGTAACTCTAAAAAGACCCAATCAACAATTGCATCAGCCCCTTCGATTAATAATAAATCCTCATTAAGCAATTCGCCTCCACTAGCCCCAACATGTTCAAATCCTTGACTATCCGTATAAGGTTCTCTTAAGGGGATTAAATTAGCTTTCCGCAAATCATCTCTCATCAAATTAGAATTGTTACCAATCATTGCTCCTTGTAAAATAGCCTTTGTTTTCATGGCAATGCCTGGGCAAGCAATCGTTTGAGTAGCTACACCTTTATTTCCACAAATATCCGTAGCCACCCAATCTCGATGAATAAGTTGTTCGGTACCTGTAAAGTCAATTCGCTCTTCGTATCCAACCATCAAAAATTCACCTGTATTGTCTAAAGCAATGAGTTCATCAGAAAAGTCAGGAACGTTATTATTATCGCCACAATAATTAGTAGGTTTTTCTAGCGGTAAGCTACCGTCAAAAACTAGGTATCCTATCGTTTCGGGGCGATGTATCGTATCCAAATAAGTCCACTCCTCTACTTTAATTTCAAAACTAGTAGCCGTTACATTTCGAACTCGAACCGTAGCTGGGTCAAAATCATCAATAGATAAACTATTGGCAATCACAACAGGATTATTATAATTATTAGATAAGTCAATAGTTAGCCATTCATGCGTTACCTTCTTTCTACCAGTTTCCCCAATTATTTCTCCAGATTGATTGGTCAAATTACCCGCATCGTCTATCACCAAATAGCCAACAGTTTCTGTTGAATGAGATAAATTAAGGTCTACTGAATTTTCTTCTTGAATTCTTACTTTTCCATTATTCCAATTCACCCCATTATTTCTTAAAGTAGCCGCATCCGCATCTCTAGTAGTTTGCATATTGGCAAAAAAGAGTGGAATACTAGCAAAACTTTCGGCAAAAGAGACAGTTGCCCAACCGTGTGTTACAGGAATCGTATCCGCTTGAAATTGATAATCCGTTGTTTGAATACCCGTTTCTATAGCCATCCAAGCTATACTTTCCTGAACATGAATACTATCATCAGATTCCGCTTCTTGTAGTCTTATTTCGAACTGGTTCTGGGTGACATTTCTCAATCGAACGGTCGCTGCAGTCGCTTCATTATTGGTAACTAATTGAGTAAAAACAATAGGGTTGTCCGAAAAGTTAAAAGGTAGGTGCACTGTTTTCCAATGCTGGCTAGTAAACTCCATCACACCAGCAACCATTTTTTTACCATTTGGCAAAGTATGAATTCTAAAAATATCTGGTGCAGTTTCATCTACCACGCTAATGGTTTGTGTATGGCTGATTGCATTTCCACATTGGTCCGTAGCCGTCCAAGTTCTAATAATCTGATAATCATATGCTCCACACCCCGATTTGTCTTGGGTGCTTTCTTCATCAAAATCTAATTCTATGGCTGGGCAATTATCAACTGCACGAACTATGGCCGCTGCAGGAATCACATCATCTAATCCAATAGTAATATCAATAGGTAAGTCCACAAAAGTGGGTGGTTCGCTGTCTCCAAAATTCACATCAACAACCGCAGTCGCACAACAACCCGAATTACCATCACAAACTTTATAGGAAAATTGGTCTAAACCACAAGCAGTATTAATAGGCGTATAAGTAAAAATTCCATCCGATTCCATCGTTACTCTACCATTCGTTGCATCAGCGGCTAAAGAAAAAACTGGATTATCTCCCAATACATCATTAATCGCAACATTTCCTTTGAATAAAACACCGGGACAATAACCACTCACCGTGTCATTAACGGCCTCAATGGCAGCAGGGTCAGATAAGGTAATCAATCCCGCATTAATAGGACATCCATCAGTACAGTATTTAATATACAAATCATAGCCACCAACCCCCAAGTCATTAACTGTCAATTGGTTCTCTAGCAAGTAAGTTGCGCCACCGTCAATACTCATCGCGATACAAGCATCTAGCCCACCTGCTGCAACAACAGAAATAGACCCGTCAGTACCTCCACAGCTACTTGGCTGGGTGGCACTGACGTTAATAGTCTCTAATATTGGGTGAATACTGTAGTTAATAGTGGCTGCATGCGTGCAGCCCTCTTGTTCGACTTGTAATTCTATAAAGGTGTTATTGATAGTTTCTCCTATAGGGTTCGAAAAGGAAATAGCATGTTCTCCTTTTCCCATGACAGAATCAGCACTAGCCAATTCGCCAAAACTCCAAGTATATTTACTCCCTACTCCAGCATCTTGTGCTTCAAAAAGATAGGGAATACCTGAGCATAAATCACTTCCATCAGGTTTAGTAAAAATAGCTGCCACAGGAAGTGGTTTAATTCTTTTTTCAATTACATTAGAGGGTAACCACTCATTACACAAATGCTTTTTAGTTAATCTTCGATAGCGAGTGGTTTGGGTAATCAGCATAGGGTCATAAGTGATACGCTCTGCCCCTGTAATGTCTGACCAATTATCATTTTCTTCTGTACTTTTTTGCCATTGGTAAAAAATAGTTTCTCTTCTATCCACCAAGGGAGTAGTAGCATTTCCAATAAGTGCTGGGTCAAAGGAAACACATTCAGCTTCCGCTCCTGTGATTTGACCAGCATCTTGATAGTTACTACAATCTGGGTCAGCGCAATCTACCAATCCATCACCATCATCATCGATATTATTATCACAAATTTCAGCAATGGGCAATGCTACAGATTCACTAAATTCAGAGGTAGCACCAAAAGCCAATTCAGGAACTAATGCTGTAAAAGCAGGTGATTTAATAACCGTAGTTGTTGCTGAAATATGAAAATCATTGGCAACCGTTTCTGGTAAATTTAAAATGACTTCTTCCTTTGTGACATCTCCATCTACATCTAAATAGCCTAAATAAATCTCACCTCCTCGGTCTGTAGTCGAACTATTTGCAAAAAATTCAATTCGATAGCCTAGTTGATTATCAAAATTATCATTGATATCTAAATCCACCTCTATTGTAGCTGAAACCACTGTGTAATTGGTAACAGAAAGACTTGGATAATTTAATAATTGTTGAGGTCCATTATCTAAATCCCCAAAATCATTTATCGTAATACCATCCGCATTGGTATCCGTTGCACTCAAATCAATACCAATGCTTCCATGATTGTAAATACTATTCTGAACAAAGGCATTTTCGTCCGCATCTAATCCAATGAGTATTCCAATAAAATTATCGTGAATACTATTTTGATAAATAAAGTTGAATTCATTTTTTCGAGCACCATCTATCGCTTCGTCTAAAAGACTCAAACCAACTGTTAAATGACCGTATAATTCATTTTGAATAAACTGAGTCTTTACAGTTTCTATAAATCGCCAGCCTATCTGACTATTTGCGATAGTATTCTGTTTTATAAATAAGTCGTCGCATCGTTTGGTCAATGCACCAATATTAGCGATAACAGAATTACTAAAATCTGCGGCATTAACTCCAATTAGGTTATTTTGTAAAGTGTCTCCAATTGATTGGAACAACTCAAAGCCAGTTTCAAAAAAACTGATATTATTAAAAGTAAATTTATTTTTGCGACCACCACTACTATAAATAGCATTACCTTCTCCTCCGTTCAAATCCATTTGACCATCTAAACCAATACCAAAATAATTATGACTAATGGAAACGCCTTCCGCATCTTCTAGAAAAATAGCTTGCTGATTAGTACTAACTCCCGCTATTAAATTAATTTCTCCATCATCCGCTACTCCATCTTGATTACTACCAATAATGATGGGTCGATTAGTGGTTTTAATTTGAATCAAATTTCTTTGAATTGGATTAATCGTCAAGGCCGTTGGGTCAATTCCTATATAGTTACCAGATAACCAAACATTACCTTTTGTTCCTTCATTGATAATAATGGCTTCTTTGCTAGCATTCAGACTAAGACCTCTAATAAGCACCTCATGCTCCACCTCTTGTGCTTCATTGATAATGAAAATAGGAAAATCTCCAGTGGGCACAATTTCAATTCTTAATGCCGTATTGAGTGCACCACCAAATACATTTTCATTCATTTTGGTTTGGCGTAAATGATACCCATCAATCAATATATTATCCGCCAATGGGGGCAAGGTAGTATTGATAGGAAATTGGAACCAACTTCTAGGATAATCAACATCCATATCATCAATCGTAGAATCATCAATAGCTGTAGTTCTTATTTTATTAGTTATGCTTACTTGGTTTGGTAGATTATCTTCTTGGTAATAAAAATGATTGAAATCATAATTAGGTAAATCAAAACCAATGCTATAAAAAATGCCATTACTAGGTGTCGCTTGAGACGCGGCAATCGCCTCTCTGAGTGATATAGCGCCATCTGGACCAACATTGTTTTCTAAGTTTTCAACAGAACTTACATCTCCATCTAAAATATCCGCAGTCGTCGTTACCTCAATCGTTATGCACAAAGGGTCAGCTTCATCGATTAATCCATCCCCATTATCATCTATTCCATTATAGCAAATCTCGCTAGTCAAAGAGAAAGTATTCGCTTTGAGCAGTGAAGTTGCAAAAAGAAAGAAAAGTATATAAATCGTCTTATGTATAAAGCTTCCCATTTTTTTGAGTGTAGTCTATATCAAAGAATAAGAGCGCAATAAAGTATCCTTTAGGATTAGCTATTTTTGTCAGTGGCTAATACAAAATACTATAAAATAGCGTAGCTTATTTATTGCTAAATTCTTTAAATAAAAGTGTTGTTGGGTAAATGTTTGCTCAAAAAAATGAAGGCGAGTGTTTGTTTTTAGGTCTAGGATGAAAAAGAGTAAGCTTTTGAATCGCATGCGAATGAGAAGCCCATCAAATTTCCTAGTAAGATTAACAAGTCTAATATAGAACGAAAGAAAACCACTACCATAGTTTTAAAAACTAAGCATAATTTGATTGGCATTTCAATAATAAAGAAGCATTTCAACTATGCTAATGACCTTTCTTTTCGCTCTATTGTGAAGTTGTAGACTCCGTTTTTTTGGTTCAATGTGAGTAAGCCTGTCTACCGACAGGTAGAGATTTCGCTTATTAATAGTTAATTTCCGAAATCACGAATTTTGAGGAATTTTACTTTTTATTTTATTTTAATTACTTTACCTAAGTCTAGGTTTTGTTGGTCATCCACTAAGAAAAAATTGTAAATACCATTATCTAACTTACTTAAATTCAATGTAAATTTATTAGCACCTACTTGTAAATCTTCCTGGAATTCTTGTACCATTTGCCCCATAGCATTATAGACTACTACACTTTTAGGACCACTAGTACCTTTCCAATCTAAAGTAACTTGTACTTCGTTGATAGTAGGATTTGGGTATAATAGTTTTTCGGCCACTAATACAAGCTCTGTCTTTATGGGTGCAACAATTTTGCCTACGCCTTCCTCCACAACAACTTCTTTTGCAGCTGGTGGTTCTGCCCAAGGACAGAAAATAGGTAAATTGCTAACATTTCCAGAATATGCTTCTCCATTTGCCCCTAAGACCCCTAAAGAATTTCCAATATTAACATTCCGAGAATTAGGAGGTAAAAAAGGATCGTAGGTATTACTTACCAACATGACTTCTCTCGCACAATTATATTGTAGGGTAAAAGTGAACAATTTAACGGGCTTAAATGCCTTGAATGGCATTTCAGCTAAGCCAGGAGTTTTCAACCTAAAAAATATGTAATCATAATCTGGGCTTTCCATTGGGGCAGTAACTCTACCTGATGGCACCCATTTAGTATCTTCTACATAGCTCTTAATATCCTTAACAAAAAATTGACCTGTCGTTGCTTTTATAGTTACCTGACCTGTCGCCGTTTTATTATAAGGAGACCGCCAAGTTCTTTCTGGCATCATAGACACCGTATATTCGGTTGTCCTTGCATTGTAGTCTATAAAAAATCTTACTTGTGCGGGGAGAACAGACTGACTAATAATCAAAACGATTAAAGTTGTAAAAATTCGCACCATGTTTTTTTGTTATAGGTTTAAAGTGATGAAATAGTTTTTTTTATACGGTGACCGGTCCACGGTATACGGTTCACGGCTACTCTTGCGCCGTGTACCGAATACCGTAAACCGTGTACCGGCTTACTGTCTTTCCGGCACCTGTTCTTCGATGAAGAAGTTAGTGAAGAAGTTGACATTATCAGGGTGACTAAAGACATTGAAGAAAATGTAATCATCAATATCGTTATTTCCCCCTTGGTATTTAATATCTCCATCTAGGTTACAATCACTCAAAGAATAACCGTTTGAGATATGATTGTATTTAGGAGGACGGTTCGTTTCGTCACCGAAAATAGTAAAGAATATGCCATCCGAATCAGGAATACCAACTCCACTACCTTGGAAGATAATGTATCTGTTGCCATCGGTATTTCCACCCCACATAGCAAATTTTCCGTCAAGGTCTTTTTCTCTCATACCATTCTCACCCCAAATTGGCGTAGAGCCATCTGTAAAATCTAAGGCAATAGGCGCTAAAAGGTTTCTATCCATTTGGATAGGGTCTTTCGTCATAATACCTAAGTGGTTTCTGTGTTTGATAACAATATAGTAACCAACATCATCTGCCACAGGGAAGTAAACAGGGCTTTCCCCATCCACTTCTACAATATCTCCATCTCTTTGAATCAAAGCTGACCGAGTTTCTACCACAATGGTAGGGTCAAAAGAATTTCTCAATTCTAAGAATACCCAATCTACAATAGAGTTTTCTCCTTTATCTTCTAAGATTGCAGCATTTGTAATGGTATCTTGGCCACCTTTTCCTACATGGATAAATGGCTTAGTGATGCCTAATTCAATATCTGCATAAGGCTCTTTTAATGGAATAAAGCCTTTCTGTCTTAGGTCATCCGTCATCATCAAAGTGGTACGGAAATCATAAGCTCCTTGTAAGTAAACCCTCATATTGACTAATACAAATGGGTCTGCATCTAATATATCTGGAAGTCCATCCAAATCCGTATCATCGTTAGCAAAATCACCATCTAAATTCGTATCTTCATCGACATCTAGAATACCATCATTATCATCATCTGGGTCTTCTCCATTAGGAATACCATCTTCATCAAAATCACATTCAGGGTGCATATTGCCAAACTCTGCACAAGGGCCTGGAGGCGTACAAGAATTTTCTCCTGGTATATGACAAGCTTGTACTGGATCACTTTCATTTCCTTCGATGATGCCATCCCCATTTAGGTCTTCCTCTCCATCCGTAAAGCCATCATCATCGGAATCTTCATCTAATGGGTCCGTTTCTCCAGCATCTTGTGTACCATTCTGGTTAGTATCTTCTATCCCGTCATCTATGCCATCTTCGTCAGAGTCAGGATTTTTCGGGTCCGTTTCTCCATCATCTTGCATACCGTTTTGGTTCGCATCTTCTAAACCATCTGGTAAACCGTCGCTATCCGAATCTGGGTTTAATGGATTGGTTTCTGATTCAGGATTGTATTCACCATCTCCACCTGTTTCGATAATATCAGTGATACCATCTTCATCAGAATCAGAATTAGGGTCATATGGATCTACATCATCATTATCGTTCACACCGTCACCATCATCATCTCTATCTGTTTGGTTATCTAAACCATCCTCATCAGGATCACAAGTCGCCCCAGTAGGGTCTAATTCACACTCATCACATCTTACAGGATCATCCATAATAGGATCACAGAATTGTAATGGATCACTTTCATCGTCATCTAATTGTCCGTTTTGGTTGGCATCTTCCACACCATCCTCAATACCGTCACCATCAGAATCTGGATTTAATGGGTCCGTTTCCCCATCATCTTGTGTACCATTTTGGTTGGCATCTTCCAAACCATCTTGGATACCATCATCATCGGTATCAAAATCTAGTGGGTCTGTATCTGTACCAGCAGTATAAACGCCGTCGTCACCAGTTTCAACATTATCAGGAATACCATCAAAATCAGAATCAGAATTAGGGTCAATAGCATCTGCATCATCCGCATCTGCCACGCCATCACCATCATCATCTGAATCGTCCGCATTAATTAGACCATCACCATCAAAATCACAATCAGGGTTTGCCGCATTCGGTACACAAGGGTCATTATCATCTGGATCGTAATTAGGATCATCTAAGCTAATACCACCTTCGAAGCCATCACCATCAGCATCTTCTGGTTCACAATCACCTAGCGTTGGATTAGGATCACAAGAATCTAAAGGATTACTATCCTGAGCAGGGTTATAAATTCCGTCATTTCCAGTTTCGTCTGTATCTGCCAATCCATCACCATCTGTATCAGAGTTCGGGTCAAATGGATCCACATCTTGTTCGTCTGCTACCCCATCATTATCATCATCAGGATCATCTGCATTAATAATACCATCACCATCAAAATCACATTCGTCGAATGTTTCATTAGGGTCACAAAGCGTTAATGGGTCCGATTCCCCTACATCTACCCCACCACTTTGATCAGCATCTTCTACCCCATCATCAATACCATCACCATCTGTATCTACATTTAATGGGTCCGTTTCGTTATCATCCTTTACGCCATCTCCATTACTATCTTCTACACCATCCAAGATACCATCATCATCGGTATCGTTATCTAATGGATTAGTTTCTGTACCAGCCGTATAGATATCATCTTCTCCAGTTTCTACATCATCTGCTATACCGTCATTATCCGAATCAGATAGTGGATCATATGGATCTACATCATCCGTATCTTCTACACCGTCATTATCATCATCTGAATCATCTGCATTAGCCACACTATCTCCATCAAAATCACAAGTTGGAGATTGATTATCAGGTACACATGGGTCTGCATCATCTTCATCAAATAATGGGTCATCCATTGGGAAATCACCATAGTAGCCATCGCCGTCTTCATCCGTTGCATTGCCTAAACAAGCAGGATTACTAGCATCAGGATCACAAGGATTAAGCGGATCATTATCATTTCTTATCTCATCATTATCAGTCACACCATCATCGTCCGTATCTTCATCTAAAGGATCAGTATCTGTTTCTGGATGATATACACTGTCATTACCCGTTTCATCATCATCAGAAATACCATCGCCATCAGAATCAGAATCTGGGTCAAATGGATCTACATCATCTACATCATCTACCCCATCATTATCATCATCAGGGTCTTCTGAATTAATAATACTATCGCCGTCAAAATCACAGCTATCACCCGTTTCAACTGGATCACACTGATCAGTTGGGTCAGATTCGCCATTATCTTGCTCCCCATTTAAATTAACATCTTCATCTCCATCAGGGATGCCATCTCCATCTGTATCTGGATTAGCAGGATCCGTTTCTCCTGGGTCAACGTCCCCATCTAAATTAGCGTCTTCTATATTATCTAAGATACCATCATCATCGGTATCTTGATCTAATGGATTAGAATCCACCCCTTCATCGTAACTACCATCACCTCCTGTCTCAATAATATCAGTAATACCGTCATTATCAGAGTCAGAGTTAGCATCTACTGGGTCGGCATCATCCCCATCTAAAACACCATCATTGTCATCATCAGGATCTTCATCATCAACGATACCATCACCATCTGTATCACATTGACCAGCATCACCTACTTGAGGATCACACTGATTAGTAGGGTCAGATTCGCCATCATCTAACATACCGTTTTGGTTGGCATCTTCTTGACCATCTAAAAGTCCGTCACCATCGGTATCATCATTAGTTGGGTCTGTCTCGCCTGCATTTTGAATGCCATCTTGGTTAGCATCTTCCACTCCATCAGGAATAAAATCATTATCTGTATCATCATCTAATGGGTCTGTATCCGTTCCTGGATTATAGACGCCATCACCGCCTGTTTCTACAATATCAGGAATATTATCTCCGTCAGAATCAGAATTTGGATTAAAGTTTTCAATATCGTTTAAATCTGCTACACCATCTCCATCATCGTCGTCATCCGTCGCATTAGGAATACCATCTCCATCAAAATCACATCTACCAGCCATAAAATTAGGCACACAAGCATCCGTATCATCTGGGTCATATTGCTCATGATCAAAAGGATAATTAGGGTAAAACATATCACCATCACCATCAATTGGGTCACAAAGCGTGGTATTAACATTAGGATCACAAGCATTCAAGGGATTGCTATCCTCCGTTGGATCATACATACCATCACCTCCTGTTTCATCAGAATCTGTTAAACCATCCTTATCAGAATCAGAATCTGGATCATAAGGATCTATATCACTATCATCTAAAACTCCATCATTATCATCGTCAGGGTCCGTCTGATTAATCACTCCATCACCATCAAAATCACAAGAAGGAAAGATAGCCTCAGGATCACAAATATCTAATGGATTACTTTCATCACCATCTTGCGTTCCATTCTGATTAGCATCTTCTATACCGTCATTGATTTCATCACCATCCGTATCCATATTTAATGGATCTGTTTCTTCTGGATCTCTAATGCCATCTTGATCAGCATCTTCTACCCCATCAAGTATACCATCATTATCACTATCTGCATCCAATGGATTAGTATCAAGGCCAGCATCATAAATATCATTATCACCAGATTCTACATCATCAGAAATACCATCACCATCAGAATCAGAATTTGGGTCATAAGGATCCACATCATCCACATCTAAAACACCATCCGAATCGTCATCATCATCTAATTGGTTAATAATCCCATCTCCATCTAAATCACAGGTTGGAGAAGCATTACTTGGTACACAAGGGTTTGTATCATCCGAATCAAACTGAGGATCGGTAGAAGGAATACCTTCAAAAAATCCATCACCATCATTATCTACTCCATTACAAGCATTCACCGTATTATCAGGATCACAAGGATCCAAAGGGTCGCTAGAACTATTTGTTTCAGTTTCATCTGCAACTCCATCAAAATCTGAATCAGATTGTGGGTCAAATTTATCCACATCATCCACATCATCTACACCATCATTATCATCATCAGGATCCGTCTCATTGATGATACCATCCCCATCAAAATCACAAGAAGGGTCTGTAATTTTAGGATCACATTTATCTAAAGGGTCCGTTTCCCCGTCATCATTCATGCCATTATGATTCAAGTCTTCCTCACCGTCTCCAATATTATCTCCATCAGAATCAGGATTATTGAGGTCGGTTTCTCCATCATCAGCCACACCATTTCCATTGGTATCTTCTATACCATTGGGAATGCCGTCACCATCATTATCTCGACAATCACCCGCAAAAGGTTCATAATTTTTAGCATATCTAAATCTTGCCAAACCATTACCTAAATCAATAATTCCTAATTCATTACCAGGATTAGAGTTTTCAGAGTTAGGTAATTTGGCAAAGTCATCATCAAAATTCTCAATTAATCGGACTAAGTCATCGGTATAACATCCGCCGTCCGCTTTAAAAGAAAAAAGAGCAATAGGCTGTCCAGGAATATAAATCGCCTTAGGACTATTATCTCCGGTAAGCCCAAAAGAAATATAGTCATGTTCAGGATCTTCAATAGGTTGGTTTACTCTAGTATCTCCACCATCCCATTCTCCTCCGAGTTCTTGAAAATCAATTAATTCAAAACCTGTAGGAACAACAATAGAGACTTGGCCTGTTCCTGTAATCGTATTCGAAGAAATACCAGAGCCTGCTGGAGCTTTAGCATAAACAGTATAGGTGGCCCCATCTGCTTCTAACTGCAAGGATAGTTCTATTTGGGCAAAACTGGAAATGGAAAAAATAAACATTCCAATAAGTAGTCCCCAAAGTCTTAATAGTGATTTGTTAGTTTGCATTTTAATAGCATTTCCTTTTGAACTATTCTACAGATTCCTATTAATCAGGCATGGTTAACTCGAAGCCATACGTGGAAAAGGATGCTTTCACAAGCAGTAAAAAGTTTAAAAGTTAGTAGGTTATTTTATAAACTATGAAAAGGACCCTAGAATGGTCTTTTCCTTAGTCGAAAAAAAGGGAATAAAATTATGGAAAGCAGGGTATAAAAGGTTTTACCCCCTGCTTTCCGTGTATAATTAGAAACTTAGTACACGGTAAACTAATTGACATTAATTTACGAGTGTACTTAGTCTCTTTATTTCAATTATGGCAACTGTTCGAGTATGACGTAATTCGCCAAGAACTTGACTTTATTGTCTGGGAATTGCAGTATACTCTGGAAGATTAACATTTGCCTATCGTTATTTGGCCCTTGGAAGATAGATTTACCATCCAAGTTGTAATCCGTTCGATAATAGCCAGGGACAATAAAGTTGTCTAAGTTGTCAACTTGATTATCTTCATGCCCGATTACTCGGAAGAACATATCATCAATATCGTTTCCAGGTCCTTGATAGATAATTTTTCTATCAGAGGTCACATCCCCAGCCCACATATACTGTTCCGTACTATCAAAGTTCATTCTCTGAGAGTGAATCCCCAAAGCATTAAAATCTTTATCCGTAAAGTCTACTCTAGTCACAATTGGAGAATATAAACCAGCTGTATTGGTCATTACTCCAAGGTGGTTACGGTGTCGAACGACTACGTAATAATCACCTGCTAATGTACTATCGAAGGTTAAATAAGAGTAACCATCTTCATCCATTCTTCTAGGATCATCAAAGACTCTATGGTCTCTAACATCTCCATCTCTTTGAAGTAGCGCAGCTCTAGTAGTTACGACACTATCAAGTTTAGACCCATCTCGAATTTCTACAAAAACCCAATCAACCACGGCGTTATCCGTTTTATCTTCCTTGTAACCCATATCACCGAAAACTTTTGAAGCCTCACTCATAGGTACTTCTTCCGCTACACTATCACGCATGATATGAACAAAAGCAGGCTCGATGTTTCCAGTTGAATCGTTTCGTACTTTAAAATCCTCGTAAGGAGATTTAATAGGCAGTAAGTTACTCTTTCTCAAATTATCATCCATCAAATTGTTTTCACCAGTATCGAAACCTAAATCAGGCATCGCACCTTGCAGTTTGACATTGATATCTAAGACCACCCCAATACAACTTGGACTCAGAATAGGGTCACAAGGATCTAATGGATCACCATTGAAAATATCATCAGCATCTTCGTCATTTGTATCTGGCATCGCAGGGAAACCAGTGAACACACCTGTGGTAGAATTGACCCCATCAGCTTGACCATCACCATCATCATCATCGACCTCTTCTCCATTGCTAATAGTATCCTCATCGGCATCTTCTTCGTTATCCGTAACATTGTTGTTATCTGTATCTGTATCAAATTGATTGATAGAGTCCTGAGGTTCAGATCCAGGATAGGTAGTAATATAAGCTTCTACACTATCTGTCAAACCATCATTATCATCATCTAAATCAGTCGTATTATCTAAGCCATCTAAATCCCAGTCACAACCACCGATTCTATCAGATACGACGTTCAAGGTGAAGGTATCAGAATAAACCGCTACTTCACAAGTATCAGAAACGATTGCTAATCTGAAGTCGTAATTATTTAAAGTAAAGAAAGTATCAACAATAGCATTATCATTCAGCCTAGAAGGCTCATTCAATACAGAATCAATTGTTAATGTTTTGATACCAATACCATTAGTTTCTTCTCCGTGGAAAATTCCCCAATCAGTTGGAACATTTGCAAAATCAGTAGAATCTGGACCTTTGTACTGCCAAGTCAATTGAGGCAATCCTGCACCTAGATTTACTACATTTGCTTCAATAACAGTTCCTTCATTTGCACAAACGGTAGCTGGTCCTGTCAAAGTCGCCAAGAATGGTCCTTCAACCGTTAGCTTAGCCAACTGAGAATAAACAGTATCACAGAAAGTACTAGTAGCAGCTGCTCTAAAACGATACCCTTGCATTCCTTCTACATCACTAACGCTTAAAGTTGTAAACATTTCGGTAGTCGTAGAATCATCTAAAGCAGGAGTTACATTTGGTCCCGTAACATCATCTGAGAACAGAGGCTCAGTTCCCGTATCTATATTGGACCAAGAAATACCATTATTGGTACTAATTTGCCAATTCAATATATTATCACCTTGACCTGTAGAATTAACCATTCTAGCAGAGAAAGATGTTGCTTCACCAGAACAAATAATCACATCAACTGGATGGTCTACGAACTCCACAGAACCTTCTTCAATCAAGTAAGCTGCATCGGAAGTAACTTCATTACAAACCGCAGTCCAAGCCACTACTCGGTATTGATTAGAATCTAATCCAGTAGTAATATCAATACTTAAAGTATCTGTACTAGCACCGTTATAGACGCCTTCGTTCTGTATTTCTCTCCAAGTCATTGTGCCGTGGTCATATTCTTCCCATCTGTATTGAACAGACAAGTTACCACCAAAGCCTTCATTGTTAATATTAGCAAAGAAGATAACTCCTTTATCCGCACAGTTAACCGTGTCTTGTGGCTGTTGAGTGAAAGTCAATTGACCATCAATTCTAACAATAGCCGTTTCAGAAGAAGTCTCATCTGGACACACGCCAGAAGTAATATCTAATCGGAATAAAGCACTATCTAATAAAGCCCTATCATCTACCGAAGGATCAATGACTAATTGAGTCGTCTGAGCACCAGTAACGGTACCACCACCTGTCAAGGATAGTAAGTCAGCATCAGCCCAATCAGTAGGTAAACCAGTGGTATTCACTTTCCATTGGAACATCATATCTCCAAATCCATAATTGGTAGGATTTGCATTAAAGATAATGGTCTCTCCAGCACATACAATCGTATCATGAGGATGGTTTTCAGGACTATCAAACTCAAATGGTCCTTCTACTCGAAGTTGAGCAATGTCAGAAGTATCACCATCACATAAATTAGTACCATAAATTACTCTGTAGAAAATACTATCCCGTTCATTTCTCACCACACTAGCTACATCACTAATACTTAATACAGAATCTCGTCCACCATTATAAACCGAGGTATTTCTATCAATGTCATACCAAGGCGAGTTCTCTGCTAAAGAGTATTGCCATAGGAAGGTAACATCTCCAGAAGCAGCATTCGCTACATTCACTCTAAATAGGCCAGGCTTACCAGAACAAACTACATCATCTTGAGGATGAGCAAGCACCGTCAGTGGTCCGTGAATAATTAATTCTGCTGGATCAGTTGGAATATCTTTACAACTAGTTCCATTTAATCCACTAGAAACTAAACGGTATAAGTTACCATCCATATCAGCAGTAGCTACTGGATTGATATGTAAGGTATCATAATAAGTACTATCAATATCAGGAGAAGCATTCGCTTCTTTTGAACTACTAAAAGTATAGACTGGTAAACTTTGGTCTACAATATTCCACGTTACACCATCATCTTCACTCAATTCCCATCGTGTCACTAGTCCACCTTGACCAATTGTTGTTTCTGCATTGAAGAAAGTAGCATCTTCATTAGCACAAATTGAGGCTTCTTGTGGCTCAGCAACATAGTCAACTGGTCCTGCAACGTTTAATCTAGCAGAATCAGAGTATACATTTGCACAAGTATTGGTATAGATATAAACTCTATATAAGAAGCTATCTAATCCAGTTACATTATTCACACAAAGGGTATCAGAAGTAACCCCTCCATATCTGCCTCCAGCAGAAGTCAAGGTAATCCAATCAGTAGAACCAGGTGCTTGTGTTTGCCATTGGTATTTAATATCACCTCTCATCGTTTCATTCGCAACACTTACGCCAAAACAAGCAGCAGTATCAGAACAAATAGACACATCTACAGGTTGAATAGTAACAGAAATCAAACCCTCTACTGTCAAAATAGCGTCCGCCGAGTTGACATCTTCACAACCACTGCCTAATAAACCACCAGCTGTATTTCTGTATCTCCATTGATCCATTGTATTATCAACACGCGCAATAAATAAAGTATCATAATAAATACTATCTGCGGTGTTACTTGGTGTATTGGCATCGCCAATGACTCGATTACTTTCACTAAAATTAGGATCAGATAAATTGACCGTATTCCAAGAAGCCCCGTCATCGGTACTAACTTCCCAGAAAGTATTCATTCTACCCTGTCCAATCGTTGCTTCAGAAACAAAGTAAATATCGTCTTCCTCCGCACAAATCGTTTCATCAGAAGGATCCGTCACAAATGCGATTGGTCCATCTACTTGAAGTAAAGCAGGATCAGATAATACTTCATTACACATATTAGAACTAATACCTACTCGGTATCTTGTACTATCTTGCCCAGCAATGAATAAAACACAAAGGGTATCTGAACGCACCCCTGCATAACGGCCATCACTTGAAGAAAGCGGTGTCCAATCTGTAGGCGCATCGCCTTTTTCTTGGATATACCATTGATATTGAACATTGCCCTCCATTGTTTCATTGATAATAGAAACACCGAAGCAAGCCGCCGTATCAGAACATAAATAGACACTTTCTGGTTGAACAACAATGCTCAATGGTCCCTCTACTGTTACAACAGCTTCTCGAGAGAATATATCTGTACAGTTATTGCTATTTTGTCCAGTAGCAGCTAATCTAAACTGCCATTGGTTCATACTCGCATCTGCCGTATTAATATGTAAGGTATCGTAGTAAGCTATCTCTGCTCCCTCACCAAGTGGTGGGTTAGCAATAGAATCAATGCCTAGACTATAAATACCTCCAATCGTTAAATCTACCCAATCATTGCCATCATTTCTATTTACTTGCCATCTTCTATCTAAGACCCCTTGTCCCATGAAAGTTTCTACAGCAAAATAATCAGCATCTTCAGAACCACAGACAGTGAAATCTTCTGGATTTGCATTAAAAGTAATTGGTCCATCTACTCTAAGTAAAGAAGAATCAGAAGTAATCGTCGCACAAAGTCCAGTCCTAACTTCTACTCGATATAAGAAACTATCACGTCCCAAAACATTCGTTACACATAAAGTGTCAGAACGAACACCAGAGTAATTTCCATCATTTGAAAGCGGTGTCCAAGAAGTAGTTCCTCTAGCCTGTTCGTACCATTGATATAGAATAGTACCTTCTCCTGTTTCACTAGAAATAGTTACGCCAAAACAAGCAGCAGTATCAGAACAGATAGCAACATCCACAGGCTGTACGACAAAATCAATTGCACCTTCAACCGTCAATGTCACAGGAACCGTATAAGAATCTTCACAGTTATTACTATTTTGTCCAATAGCAGCTAATCTAAATTGCCATTGGTTCATGCTCGCGTCTGCTGTATTAATATGTAGCGTATCGTAATAAGCTTTCTCAAATCCTACATCAGGATTATCCAAAGAGTCGATGCCTAAACTAAATGGAGCAGCTATAGCTAAATCCACCCAATCATTGCCATCATTTCTATTCACTTGCCATCTTCTATTTAGGATACCTTGTCCCATATAGGTTTCAACCGCAAAAATATTTGGGTCTTCATCCGCACAAACGGTAATATCTTCTGCATCTGTATTAAAAGAAATCGGTCCATCTACTTGTAAGAAAGCAGAATCCGATAAAATCGTTTGACAAAGTCCAGTTTGTACTCTTACGTGGTAAGAAAAACCATCTCGGCCTAAAACGTTTGTTACACATAAGGTATCCGTACGTACACCAGAGTAGGTTCCATCATTGGCAACAGGTGCCCAAGTTGTACCACCTCTTTCTTTCACATACCATTGATATTCAATAATTCCAGAAGAAGATTCAGAATCTACTAAAACACTAAAACAAGCTGTTGTATCAGAACAAATAAAGACATCAACAGGCTGATTAGCCGGATCAATAGTAATCGGTCCTTCTACGGTTAAGAGTGCTTCCCCAGAATAAGTTTCCTCACAATTTCCACCACTCTGACCGATAACCGCTAAACGATATTGGTATTGGTCCATACTAGAAGTAGCTGTATTAATATGTAAGGTATCGTGATAAGCTATTTCAAAACCAGGAGCTGGATTGCTCGTAGAATCAATACCTAAGGAATAGACACCTGAGATAGTTAAATAATCCCAAGTAGCTCCATCATCTGTACTAATCTGCCATCTTCTATTTAAAGCGCCCTGTCCCATCCAAGTTTCAACCGCAAAAATATTGGGGTCTTCTTCCGCACAGACAATAATATCATCTGGATCATCATCAAATAAAATTGGTCCGTCAATATTTAAGAAAGCAGCCTCAGAAGTGATAATATCACACTCCGTTGTCCAAACATCTACACGATAAGCAAAACTATCTCGTCCAAGTGGGTTCGTTACACATAAAGTATCAGACCGCGCACCAGAATAAGTTCCATCATTAGAAAGAGCGGTCCAAGTAGTAGTACCTCTTTCTTGTACATACCATTGGAATTCCATAGCTCCATTATCTGCTTGATTGCTATGCGCAATAGAAAAACAAGCTACTGTATCCGCACAAATAAGTACATCGTCTGGTTGGTCATCAATAAAGATTCGACCTTCTACATTTAAAGTAGCTTCATCTGTATATATTTCTGTACAAGCCTGAATATTATCCCCAATTGCAGCTAATCTAAATTGCCATTGGTTCATATAAAAAGCAGCCGTATCAACAAATACAGTATCATAATAAGCTCTTTCGATTTCTGGTGTAGGATTTAAATCTATACGTGTACCAAAATTGAAGGTATCAGAAGCAGCTAAATCTACCCAATCATTTCCATCATTTCTATTTACCTGCCATCTACGGTTGAAAACACCTTGCCCAACAGAAGTTTCTGCATGAAAATATACAGGGTCTTCTTTCGCACAGGCGTTTTGGTCAACAGGTTCTAAATCAATAATAAAAGGCCCATCAACCCCTAACTCCGCTGGTTCAGAATATAAAGTATCACAAGTCTCTGTAAATACTTTTGCCCGATAAAAATTACCATCTAATCCAAGTGGATTACTAATAATTATCGAGTCGGTTGTAGCAAAAGCATAAGGTGTACCATCTACCACATCAGACCAAGGACCAGTTGGTCCAGCAGTACTAACTTGCCATTGATACTCAATAATTCCTTCACCGCCATTAGAAGCCGTCACCCCAAAACCTAGTGTATCTAAATTACATGCAGTGAAATCAAAAGGTCCTTCAGCATCATCAATCATTAAAGGTCCCTCTACAGTTACTTCTATAGTATCTATCAAAAAATTAGCATCTGTCAATTCACAGAAAGTAGTCCCTTGATCATTCATTGGTGGCGTATCCCTAATTCTAGTCATTCGATATGAAGAAGTCGTAGTTGGAGAAACATAAATACGATCACCAGGATAATAATCATTAAAAGTTAAAGTGGTTGTTGCATTAGTCGCTACATCTCGCTCCTCTAACTCAATAATATAAGGTTCCCAACCACCAGTAAATTCTACCATGAAAGCTACAGAATCTTCATCTACTTCTCCACACATTGTCAATGTATCGCCTCCGATTAAGGTCGCAGCAAACATATTAATACCTAAAGGATCACAGACATCACAAATATCAGAGGAGTCAGGTGGAGAAGAATACATACCATCTCCATTCGTATCTTCAATACCATCTACAATACCATCATTATCACAATCCCCACAACTAAATGCTCGAGGAGCATAGTTGCCTAACCAATTGTGAATCCTACCAGTACTGGAGTTAAACACAGATAAATCCTGTCCGGGATTATTCCCAGAAGAATTCACGCCAGGGCCATTACCATGACAATTATTAGATTCCTCAGGTAGGAAAGGATCAAAATGATCCAATAATCCCAAAGTATCTGGACAGCCATCGGGTACCTGAAAGGTAAATAAGAGTGTTTCCTCCCCGTTTTCCAACACTATGCCATCACCATCTTTCATACCTATGAAAATGTAAGTAATATCTGGTGCTTCACAGGCGTTTCGGACAACATCGTACCCCGAATTCCAAGTACCGCCAACACTTTGGATATTATGAATAGAATCTCTTCCATCATTTCTCATTAAGATGGTAACCTGACCAGAACCAACGACGGCGTCATTATTTCCCGGTGCAAATCCATCGACAGGTCGAACAAATACCCCCCAAGTGGAGTCATTTTCTTCTGCCATATACTGTATCTTGAATTCAAATTGCTCCCTATCTTGCCCGTGTAAGGAGAAAATGAACCCCAGAAGGAGTATGGGCAATAAGCCCAGTATAATTTTGTAGGTGTGATAATGTTTTTTCATCAGCGACTTTTTTTGCTTTATGATTAATAAGTAGTTATTTACGATTCAATCCCGATAGTTATCAGGTTACAATAAGCCATACCAAAAGCGAGGCTAACAAAGGTCATTTGTTAGCAAATCAGGGTATGTGAAAATCGAAAAGGGGTACTAATTAGATAGACCTACATAAAATTGTAAGCTTATCACCTTGTTTTAAAAAGCCGTTCATAAATGGCTAGATAATTAAGAGAAGAAAATGTGAAGGCGGGGCAATTTAAAATTCTCTCTATACCTTTAAGAAATTTTCAGTATTGCCTTCCACGTTCAAATTATCAAAAATTGATACCATGAAAAAGGCTCAGAAAATATTAGTGTTCCATTATTAAACAATAGCTTTTTTGTTTATCAAATTCCTAAAAACTTGATTTAAAAATCTTTCTTTTCAACATCTTAGATGCTTTTTTTTACAGGCTAGAACCTGTAAAAAAGAAAGGATTAATGTTTCGTCGGTTTTAAGGAAATTAAAAGTTCTCAAATTTTGTTTTCCACATTGGTCATCTACTAAATTGCTTTAATAATCTTTTCAAATGGACATTTCTATCTAAAAAATTTATCACTTAATTTATTTTAAACAGTTGATTATCAATTATTTAAAATTAGAAATAAAAGTTTTAAAATAGAGTAATTTCAAAGGGGGGAAATGAATAAATCAGCGAGGGGAAGCAGGTAAATTCAGACAGAAATTAATCGAAAAGTGTTCGTTTTTAAAATTATATCTATCAATCAGTATATTATATTAGGCGAACTACAAGTTCGTTAATATTTAAAATTATTTATATGTAGGGAAACTAACATTGAACCAAGCAAATTCTAGAACAATGTGCACCACAAGAGTATGTGAGTATAAGGGAAAGTATACATTCTTGAGTGTTGGTAAAAATACCCTGTTCATAAACTGTTAGTTAGTTGTTTGTATAGTTAAAATATATTTTCAGGGGGCCTGTTTGAATTAGGGGATAAAACTAGGGAAGGGTTTAGAACAAACTAAAAAGGTCAAAATTCATGCCATTCTATCGTTTTTTCGTTTTATTTTAAGTACGTATAATAAACACTCCCTTTCAAATGCTCATAAAGAAAAAAAATGATTTTTTATAGGCATTGTTTAATATACGACTTTTAAAATGATAGGAATCTTGTTATCAGATATTTAAACATTAAAAAAAACAAAAACTTATCAAAAAAAAGTAACCTTTCGCACAACCGAATTCATTATCAGCTCTCGATCACATCAGAATAAAAAATATACAATACTTTTTTGGCTTTATTTTTGGAAGTTTAAAAGTCAGTTCTCAAATTTTAAATCATATTCCACACTTTGGTCAATAATCGAAATTCGCTAAATTAACTGAAATTTAGGCGTTTTTTTGTTATTAACCTCTACTTCTACGTTTTCATCTTTTCAAATGGTTTTAGTCGAAACGCTTCAAAGCTAAAATCATGAGAAAACTTTTCTTTTTACTCATTATCCAATTTATTATCCTACAGACGGCAGTCTATGGGCAGTTCTTCTTTACGGTAGAGTTGATGGAAGATAACGTTACATACATGGTCAAAGTACGACCAGACGAATCTTTTCCTGCACCAACAAATTTTACGAGCTCTATGCAAGTAGGATTTACTGTGCCTACAGGTGGTTTTAAACCAAGTAGTGATGTAAATAGTATCAATGGAAACTGGACCATATCGAGTACACATACTGCTCCTTCCGAAAATCCAGGTTTCGATTATATTGCCTTCGAACTAAGTGGAGGCAAGGATAATATCGCTTATATCGCAAATGAAGAAACTGAATTGTTTTCTTTTGAAAATATAGGAGAATGTACAGGTACTTTAGATTTCATTACTGAAGATGACCTATTTTTCCCGCCAAACAGTGAAAATGCCAATATTGGGAATTTAATTACCGTCTTTGGAGCTGGATTTGGCAATGCATTCTCCGGCACCTACGGCCCTGCTGCCAATTGTTTAATGGAGCAGGCTGGTAATAGTACCTGCGAACAAGTAGATTCCATCGTTACTACTAACCCTAGTGAATGTGGACTTGTTGGTGGTACAATTAGAATATATGCTGACCCAACAGGTGGTCCACCACTTAAATATTCTATTGATGATGGAGTTAATTTCCAAGACGACCCACTTTTTACAGGTTTAGCTTCTGCTAAAGCTTATGTAATTATAGTTGCAGATGAAGGTGGTTTATGTTTTAAAGACCATGGAGTCATAGAATTAGGACCAGCAACCGATGCAGTTATTATTAGAACAAGTACTACTCCAGACAATTGTATGATGTCGGATGGAACGATAACTATAGAAGCAGCAGCCAGATTAGCTGGAACCACTTTAGAATATAGTATAGACCAAGGTGCTACTTGGTTAGAAAATGATGGGTTATTTACAGGTTTAGCTGCTGGCACCTACCAGCCATGGGTAAGAGGAAAAGACTTACCTTGTCATGATGAAACAGAAGAAATAGTAGTAGCTGCTGCCTGTCCAGATGGAGGAGGAGGAACGGACCCTGATCCAGGCCCAGGAAATACAAACTGCCTTTATACAATGGTATTAGATGCTGCAGATGGAAAATTTACCATTTCTGTTATTCCAACCATGACCATTAGCGTACCACAGAACACTACCCCAACGGCATTATTTTCTATCAAAGTACCAACAGGAACATTTGATGTAACCAATTTTGAAAGTTTAATAGGCGGAGCGAACTTTGAAGTAAGTGGACGTACGAATGCACCAGTAGAAGCTCCAGAATTTGATTATATCTCTTTTGGTTTAACCTCACTCGGTACTAGAACTATTGAATACAAAGCGGGAGAAAAACTAGCCTTATTTTCATTTGAAAATGGAGGTAGTTGTACAGGAGAGCAAGTATTTTTAGTAGAAAATTTTACGGACCCATTTTATGGAAATGCTAGCGAATGGGTAGGTCAACAATTAACAGTTGCCCAAACAGGTACGGATTTATCCATTATCTGTTCAGATAGCAATATAATTTCAGATTGTGGAGAAGATTTGGATGATACCGACCCAACGACACCAACAACAAACTTTCCAACGGACACTATTTATCTAAGCTTACCAGTAGAAGAAACAACGAATGTATGTATCGAAGACGAATTAGATATTGCTAATGGTTCAATAGGCACCGTTTCCTTGTGTAATGCAGAAGAAACTGTTGTCACGACGCTTACAGCTGGAAGTAATTGTTTTGATATAACGACCGATGATCATTTTAATCAAAGTGAAACGATTTGTATTGTACATTTCGATGCCAATGACGCAACGCTTTCAGATACAACTATTTTAATTCTTTGTCCTGAGGTGAGTTTAGGTGCAGACTTAGCTGTATGTGCAGGAGAAACCGTGACTTTAAGTCCATTAGGAGGCACCGGCAATTTCAATTGGATAACAGATGGAGATATTAGTTGTACCGATTGTGCAAATCCAGAAATCACGCCTACCGCTGCTACTCAATATATTCTAATGAGTACAGAAGCTGGCCGTTGTATGGATTCAGATACTTTGATGGTCAATGTTCTCGATGTACCAAACATTGCAGAAGTAATGGCTACGCAGCCAACGAACTGTATGTCAAACGGGCAAATCCTTATAACCGCAGATGGTGGAATAGGTGACTTACAATATAGTATTGATAATGGAGTAACATTCCAAGACAATCCACAATTTGATGGTTTAGGCGCAGGAGACTTTGTGGTGTTAGTAGCCAATGCAGATGAAACATGTAGCTCAAGTTGGCCACAAAGTGTCAATTTAATTATAGAAGGAGCGCCTAGCATAGTAGATGTAAATGTAACTGCGCCAAATGTTTGTAGAAATGAACAAGGAGCGATTGTAATTACAGCTACCAGCGCTAATTCAGCAGACGTACTTGAGTATAGTATTGATGGAGGGGCAACTTGGCAAGACAATGGCACTTTTGGAGATTTACAGGATGGCAGTTATGACTTAATGGTGCGTATTCAAGGAAGTAGTTGTGATGCAGTTTTTGCTAATAATCCTGTCGAAATCAGTCAACAAGCAGATTTGAGAATAACTACCCCACCTGTTGATCAGATGATTTGTAGTGAAAGTGATAGAACTGTTCAATTAGAATTAAATGAAACCATTACTGACTTTACGATTAACAGTGGTCCATTTGAAAATGAAAATGCTACAGATAATATCTTAACTTTTGAAGCCAACCCTGTTCCAGAAGGTAGTCTATACTCTATAACGATTACAGGAGAAAGTGGCTGTACGATTACAGAAGAATTCACCTTAACACCAGGAGAAGATACAGACTTATGGAATCCAGTTATCGAAACCACTCCAGCTAGTTGTGATGAGGAAGATGGAACAGTAAGTGTAGTGGTGAATGGCAATAATAACGGGTTTACGTTCTGTTGGGAACCAAATAAAGCTTCGGGCCCAATGAGAGAAGGGCTAAGTGCAGATTCAACTTATAGCTTGACGATTACAGGAGCCTCTGGATGTACCTTAGTTTATGAAAACATCAATGTAGGGACTACTTGTGAGCAAGCATCCTGTAATATTTTCACAGGTTTGGACACGCTAAATGCGTTTGTTTCAGGCTTGCAAGCTACGGCATGTATACCTATTGCCAATATGGACCTTTCAGAATACCAATTTTATATTGGAGATGAATTACAAAATGTAGGAATAGGCGAATGTATGCAAACTTCTGTTTTCTATCCATATAAAGTATTATTTGATATGGGGACTGCACCATTCACCTTAACAAAATGGTCTGTCAATAGTGATACGCTAAAAGACTTTCAGTTCAATACAATCGAAGAGTTGGTGATTAAAATGAATCAATTTGATTTTCAAGCAAACTGGATAGTTAATCAAGAATTAGAAGTTATACAAGGCTTTTCTACAGCCAATGTATATGGAAGTCTAAATGCTCAAGCAACTGGTTCTAGTCAGATAGCTCAATTAGAATTAAACACTATGAATACGATGTTCCAAAGTATCATCTTACCTGATACCAGAGGCATCACAAAGTATACCTTAAAAGACCCATTAAATGACTGTGAGGATGATTTGTACATCAAAGTACAAGGCTTAGAAGATGGGATGGATACATTGGATTTATTCACGGTAGTCAATACACCAATCTTAGACCAATGCTTAAATACTACGGAAACGGGAACAGAAAATCTGACGATTAGAGTTTGTAATGATCCATCAGCAGGGATATTAAGTGGGATAGACGGAGAAACAGATGAGTGTTTTGGTTATATGCCAAATACAGACTTCATAGGAAAAGATTTCTTCTGTTTAGAATTATGTAATGGGGCTGTATGTGATACGACTTTAGTTAGCGTAACGGTAAATGAAGAAGGCTTGCTCTTTTACACAGGCTTCAGTCCAAATAATGATGGCATCAACGATGTATTCACCATTAAAAATATAGAGAGCTATCCATTGAATAGTGTACTAATCTATAATCGTTGGGGGAATAAAATATACGGCAAAGAAAACTATACAAATAATGAAGGCTGGGATGGAACTTTTGACAAAAGACTTTCACCAGATGGCATTTACTTCTATGTGGTTAAAATAGTAATCAATAACGAAGAAAAAGTTTTCTCTGGCCCTATAACCGTCACCCGATAAATTAGGCGTTTACCGAAATCATAAATCATAACCCCGTCCGCCAAAGGTCGGGCAGGTCATACCTCATAAATCTACTCATTTTATTAAAGTGGATTTATGAGGCATGGAAGAAGAATGATTGAAATCACTCATTCAAACAATCAAATAACAAGAAATAAAGGCAACCCATGCGTAGTATTAAATACCTACTTTGCGTTATCATCATAGCATTATTTGGTCTTGACCTTTCTGCACAAGTAAGGACAAAGATTGAATTATTATCAGATAATACAACTTATCAAGTATCCATTGCTATGGATAGAGATTTACTGACACCTTTCAATATCATAACCAACTCTACTTTGACCATCATAGCGCCTACAGGTGGGCTTGATTTGACCAATTTAGAAAATATTAATGGTAGTTGGGAAAGGTCATCTTTTATTCAGGCACCGCCAGAAAATCAAAGCTTTGATTATTATACTATTTCTTTGAGAGGATTGGTAGACGATGTAGAATTTATGCAGGATGTTTTTGTTCCTATTTTTAGCTTTGAAAACAACGCAGTTTGTTTAAGCGACATCAGCTTCATTAATAATGTAACCGACCCATTTATTTTTAATAGTGCAAATATCAATGTTGGAAACCTATTCGTCGTTTCAGGAATAGGACCATTCAATGCTTTTGACAACGATGGATTCGAAGGAGCGCCTTGTCCCGACCAATTAGAAGCTACTGCATCTGTTACCGTCGGCACACTAGCTTGCTCAGATGATGTCACCACAATGGTCATCGATGTTCAAGGAGGGTCGGCACCATTTACAGTTATCTACACCAATACAACTACAGGAGAGGTAGATAGTGTCATTTCTAACCAACTTAATACACCTATTACGATTAATAATATTGGAGGAGGAGAATATACTATCAGAATTAGTGATGATAAAAATGCAAGTAGTGTTTTAACCGAAGTAGTCAATGCACCAGACCCAATTGAAGTGGATATTGCAGTTACATTTGCTAACTGTGCAAATAGTCTAGATGGAGCAGTAGAAATAATAGACATCAATAGAATGGGAAATATTGATTATGAATGGAGTAATGGCTTAGACCGAACGACCAGAATTGAGAACCTAAATGAGGGCACTTATACGCTTACGGTTACAGATGAAAATGGCTGTACTAAAGTAGAAGAAGCTATCGTCAAAATGGACGGATGGATAGATGTAGACGCAGTTGCTAATGAAGTGAGTTGCTTTGGCATGGATGATGGCTCTTTAGAAATTACAGCTACAGGAAAAAACGCACCATTTACCTATAATTGGGACAATGGAACAGATACTGGTACAGGAGACAATCTAACTGGCTTAGTACCAGGCATGTATGATGTTACGGTAACAGATGCTACTGGTATTTGTAACGAAGTAGTAACAGCCTTAGAAATAATTGAACCAGCAGAAGTAACTGCTTTAGCTATTGTAGATAGTTCTGCTATTTGCGAATTAGAAACAGAAAGTATCGTTACTATTGAAGATGTAAAAAATAGTAGAGGCGCCTTAAGCTATTCTTTAGATGGAATTGATTTCAGCAGCAGCAATCGTTTTGTCGTAGATGCAGGCGCATCTTATACCCTTACCGTAAGAGATGCAGAAGGTTGTTCTGCTGACATTGATGCAACCATACCAGCACCTTCAGGTCTATCCGTTGATTTACCTTCCGACCTAATCTTAAACCTTGGGAATAACTTAGAATTACCTACAGATTTTACAGCCACAACTAATGTCAATTTTGAATGGTCACCAGCAGAAGGCTTAAGCTGTACAGATTGTCCTAATCCCGAGGCCACACCTACGAGTACTACCACTTACACACTTACAGTAAGCGATGACAATGGATGCGTCAAAGAAGCATCCGTCATCGTTTATTTATCTACTACCCGAAGAGTGTATGTGCCAAATATTTTTAGTCCTAATGGAGATGGTATCAATGATTTATTCACCATTTTCACGAGCACAGATGCTTTGTCTGTCAATACTTTACAGATTTTTGATAGATGGGGGGAGCGAGTGTATCAATCTCCAACTAATTTTATACCAAACATTGATACAGGAAGCACTTTCAATGGCCAGATTAATCATGGTTGGGATGGAACTATTAATGGTCAAATCGCACCAAATGCAGTTTATGTATACCTAGCTGAAATCACTTTTATTGATGGAAAAACAGAAGTTTTCTCTGGCGATTTAACTTTAGCAAGATAATAGGAGGCGGAGAGGCTGAAAGGCGGAAGGGCTGAAAGGCGGAGAGGCGGAAGGGCGGAAGGGCTGAAAGGCAGAGGGGCAAAGAGGTCTTTCCGCCTTCCAATCAACTTGATTATCAATACTTTGCAAATTTGAATTTGAGCTTGACACTTGGATTTGAACTTTTCATCTTTCCGCCTCTCAACCTCTCCGCCTCTCAACCTCTCCGCCTTTCAGCCTCTCCGCCTCTCAGCCTCTCCGCCTCTCCGCCTCTCCGCCTCTCAGCCTCTCCGCCTCTCCGCCTTTCCGCCTCTCCGCCTCTCCGCCTCTCAACCTCTCCGCCTACTTACCCACTTTCGCAATTGTCCTATCAAAAGTTGTGTAGCACTTACCTTAAAAATCGTCATATAGGGTTTATATGCTCCGCCAAATTTCCGATAGAAGGATTCTATTTCAGGAATCATTGAGCCTTCAAAATCAAACCAATCAGACTGCTCTTTTGCCAACCGAAGTCCTTTCTTAATCAATAACTCATTCGCTCCACGTTGGATATGATTTTTATCTATACCACTTAAAATTAAGGTGGTCACTTTTGGGGTAACTAATAAACCGATTGCCGCCATCAATTGACCAGACTCATTTTGAATACCCATGAGTTTTAAAATACCTAAATCCATCAAACTTTGGCAATAGTGCTCAAAAAAAGCAATAGTAAAAGGAAATTTGATGCCCTTTTGTAAAAAGGTTTGTTCGCAAATTTCATAAAAAGAGGGAATATCAATATCCGTTGTCAATTGATACTTTTGCTTTTGGGCAAACTTAATTTCTGACCTTAATTTACTGTGGAATTGCGCTTCAATGTCTGCTAAAGATTGGGGCTTTAGATGTATCCAATAAGAATACCGAAGTCGATTATCAAAATCTTGTTTATAAAAAGGTAAATAAGTAGTAAAATTAGGATGAAAAAAATAATCAAAAGAAGGTAGTTTGGTAAGTGCTGATAATAGTAATTGAGTAGCCTTTCTACGCTTTGTTTCTTGTGTATATTCGTTCCCATCAAAATGAGTATAATAAACACCTAAATATTTTCCTAGATAAGGATTGGCGTAATCTCCTCGTCCATTTTTAGTTAAAGCAATTCCTGCAATTATCGCTTCCTCCTCTAACACCACTAACAACTGAAAAGGACATTGTAGTGCCTGTAAATACCAAGATTTAGCATAGATGGCACCTTGTGGAGACCTTTCTACAAAGTCATCCCATAGTTTATATTGAGCAGCCTTTAAATATTGGAGTTGACTCATTTTTGAGGTGTGAGAGGTTATGAGGTTTATGAGGTTTATGAGGTTATGAGGTTTATGAGGTTATGAGGCAGGCAACCTTATCAGCCTTATTAACCTTATCCACCTTATCCACCTTATTAACCTTATCCACCTCTCCGCCTACTTAAACAAATTATATCGTAAAATACAGTAGATTGCTCGAAATCCATCTTTCCAGTTAATCTTTTTTCCCTCTTCGTAAGTTCGACCATAGTAAGAAATACCAACTTCGTAAATTTTGATGCCGGGAATACGAGCAATTTTAGCGGTCACCTCTGGCTCAAAACCAAAGCGATTTTCTTGTAAATGAATTTTTTTAATAATATCTGAACGGAATAGTTTATAGCAGGTCTCCATATCGGTCAGATTTAAATTAGTCAACATATTCGATAAAAAGGTCAGGATACGATTTCCTATAGTGTGCCAAAAGAACAAGATTCGATGAGGTTTGCTTCCCATAAAACGAGAACCATAAACCACATCCGCATTATCATAAAAAATAGGCTGAAATAATTCATTAAATTCCATAGGGTCATACTCCAAATCAGCATCTTGCACAATCAAATAATCTCCCGTCGCCGATTTAATGCCTGTATGAATAGCCGCCCCTTTTCCCTTATTTTTATTATGATGTTCCAAGCGAATAGCAGCTTGGGGATGCGCCTCAATATACTGTTTAACTAAATCAAAAGTACCGTCGGAAGAACAGTCATCTATGACAATAATTTCTTTAGTTATATTATTAATAAGCTGCACTTTCAACACCCTATCAAGAATAGACACGATAGTATTGGCTTCGTTATAAGCAGGAATCAATATACTAAGGGAAGTAATCATAAATTTTATAAAAGCTCAATATTACTGCTTGTAGATAAGAAATGCAATAAAATGAGGTTAATAAGGTGATGAGGTTAATGAGGTTTCCGCCACTCAGCCTTTCGGTCTCTCTGCCTCTCCGTCTTAATTAGCTCCTCTACAAAGTCGGAAGCCCATACCTTTTTTCAACATTGGGTCAGTACCCAGTCGAGCAGTTGTTCGAGCAGCATTTCCATACAGGTCAAAACCACCACCACGAATAACTTTTAAGGTGCCTGTTACTGTCCCTTGAGGGTTGTCAGATAAAGGCGCTTGTTCGTAATCTCCCAGCCAGTCCCAACACCATTCCTTTACATTACCACTCATATCGTACAAATTTAACTGATTGGCAGCAAAACTCCCAACGGTAACTGGTTGTCCTCGGTCAGCACCTTTAGTTATATAAGGAGGCGTATCAGACGAAGTGCCATTAAAATTAATTTGGTCAGGACTCGTTTGGTTCAAACCATTTCCAAATCGAACATTTTGGCCACCTTGACGGGCCGCATATTCCCATTCTGCTTCGGTTGGTAAACGGTAGCCACTTGCCTCCCATTTGGGGGTAACTATCCATTTTAAAGTATCTTGTTTATTTTGGTTGTGCTCATCTTTTATCGTCTTATCAATTGTATAAACGGGTTCGTATCCATGTTCGGAACTTAGCCAATTACAATATTCAATTGCTTCATACCAACTGATATTAGCCACAGGTTGTTGCCCTCTACCCCATCCATTATCAGGACTTAGTTTGATTCTTTTAGCTTTTGTAAATCGGTCGTATTCTTCGTAGGTCACTTCATAAACGCCTAGATAATAACTATTCAAAGCAACGGAGTGGGTCTTTTCTTTAGGACTTATATTATCCCCCAAAACATCTCCCATCATAAAAGTATCCGCAGGAATCAATTCCATTTTAGGAATAGGCGTCTCAAAATTGAAAGGGGTAAAAGCTTCTCTAGTTTCAATAATCGTTGTTAGCAAATAATCAAGCGAATCAAAAGCCGCTTCGCCATCCGCTGCGGCAGTAATATCAGGTGAACCAACCGCATCCACAAATTCTTTTGGCAAAGCCGTCAAATCAACTTTCAGATTAACTTCTTTATGATTATTTAAATCTAAAATTTGCGCTAGTGGTTCATAATAATCTCCAACAAACCGAATATTGATTTTGTCATCTATGACCGATTCATCGGTTAATTCAAAGGCAAATTGACTATTTTCAATAGTACCCTCCAGTCGATTATTAATATAAATATTGACTTGCCCAAAAACTGCTTTTCGGGTTGCTTTATCTTTTACTTCACCAGTTATTTTATACTTCACCACCTCTTTTTCTTCTGGTGTCAAATATATCGGAGCGTTTAAAACATAAGTTTCTCTATCCATTTTTTGCAAACCAAAACTATCGGTTAGAGAAAGATAATCAATGCGTCGGATATTTAAAGCTACCTTTTCAGCATCAATAGATTTTTTAGCAATATTCAAAGCAAACTGTCCAGATGAATTGGTCGCTGCTGATTGTCCTAAGTAAGTAATTTTTGCATTAGCCACAGGTCTTTGCGTCGTTGGATTGAGAACTTGGCCTTGCAAGCTAACGGATTTTATTTGGTTTTTCAAACACCATTTTACTGCTTTTTGAATCGTTACATCCAAACTATCAAAAGCCATTGCTCGGTCAAAATTATAACAAACTTCATCTCTCAAAGCTGCTTTTGCCTCGGCATCCCCTTCGACTTCACCACTCTTATCAAACAGTTGAACACCACGGTTATAATAAGTCGTTCCTGTATTTCCAAAAAAGGCTTTGACGGCTGCTCGTAAAGGCGCCACATCTGATTCATCTTTTGATAAAACCGCATCAAAAATACCTTTACCTAAAGATTTTTCTACTAGGTTGGCTAAACTATCCACTACCGTTGCCTGCTCAGCTTTGATAGCATCTCTAGCGTAATATTCATTTAATAATACTCGGTCTTGTGGTTGGTCAATACATAGAGATAAAGTTTCTCCTTCATAAACATAAGGAATGATTTCTCCTTCGCAATTGTCCCATTTTTCTGGCAAATTCCAGATAAAGCCAGAGAATAATAACCAAAGTGGTAATAATAGTAGTAATACATCTTTCCAAAAATCCTGCATTCCCAAATTCGGAAAGCCTAATTTTTTCAAAAATTGCCGCCATTCATTTGGAATTAGAAAGTCTAATAACTGCTTTTTACGAGTCAACTTTTTAATAATCGGAATATTGGAACTGCGACTTAGCTGCTGAGTATTGGTAGCAGTGACTTCTTTTTCTTTTGGTAATAAATCATCCAAGCCAATAATCACTTCTTTTCCTAGTGCATCTTCGGCATTACTAAAAGTAGTTCCCGCTTCGAAGAGTTGATTAATTGCTGTAGTTAAAGTAGTATATAGCGTAGGCTGTTTTGTTTCTAAAAACTGAATCAATTCCTCCCTAACTGGTGCAGGTATCTTCCCATCTACAAACCAATGCAAATTAGCAATATCAAATAAATTTTCAATGGCTAAAAGATTTGGTTCGTTCTGTGCGTCGGCAACCATTTGTCCCAGCCGCAAAGTTAAATTCCAATGCAAACTAGGATAAATCGCACAAGCAGCAATCCATAGCGTTAGGGATTCGGAATAGTTTTTTTCTAAAAAAGAAAGTGCGTTTTCCCTATTAATACTACCAGCACTTAGAGTGCTGGCAGCATTAATAGCCGTCAATTGACTATTATCTAATAAAAAATTCAAACCATTAATCGTGGCAGGAATTGGGGTAAAGTTTTTTTGTTTACCAAAAATTTGATTCGCTTTACTAAAGAAAATAGATGGTACTAATATGGCGGATGCTTCCCAATTGTTGAAGGTTTTAAACCAAGCTGGTGTGACAGGATTTTCCATTAAAAAAGTAGCACTAGACAGCACCAGTAATTTAGATTGAAAAAACTGTTCTTGCAAAGCAACAGGCTTAAGCCCTTTTATATTTTGTTCATTAAAACAAAGACTTGATTCGGCATTCCAATAGAACCGTTCAAAGAGGACTTCATTTGCCTGAAAATACTCGTGAATTAAATCGAACAATTGCGCTAAATGGGAATTTGGTTGAGGCGCATCAATCAATAATAAATATTCGGCAGGACGAGTCGGTCTTTCATATTGAAAATTAACCATCCCAGCATTTTTAATGGTATGGTTAATTGTTTTTGGAATATTGAGTCGTTCAAAATCATCGGGTGTTCGTTGTCTAAATTTATTCAACAAACGGAAAAATACCTCTCCAGAACGAATGGTTTCCAAAAGCGCCTTTGGTAATCCAAATATCGGAGACACTTGAGCAGCCTCTTGTGGTTGAGCAATTAATTTTTTTCGTTTCTCATCTCTAGCTAAAAGGATTTTCACCAATAATGCCGTAAATAAAGTAATCAATAAGACTTTAATCAACTTGGCATTTTCTTGGTAAAATTGCTCTAAAGCCGTCAAGGGAGGAATCGCTAAATCTCGAATATCATTAGGGAAAGGCAATTCCTTAGCGGTAAATAAGGGAGTGGTAACTGGTCGTACTTTTTTCTGCAAAACCTGTCGCACAATAGTATCCAATGGCACACTCCGAACCGTCACAATATATTCAGTCTGCCAAATGCCACCATTAATATCCGCTAATTGTACACTAAAAGTATCCGTCCCAACCGTATCTTTTGCCGTATATTCTAGACAAATTCCATCAAATTTATAAGTTCCCAAATTAGCATCAAGTTCAGAGGGATTGGTCACCTTTGTTTGCGCCATTTTGGGTCGTGCGCCCAATTTGTTTTGTTTGATACAAACGGACTTCGTTTCGTTGGGTCGAAGTTGCAAGTAAGAAGCATCAATAAATTCCGTCAACTCTTTTTTTGCGGCTTGGCTTGGAGCAAAATAGCGGTAAATCGCATATATTCCAACCAACAAAAGTAGCAAGGGTAACAGCCTTTTAAGCCAATTCGTTGGGCTTGTTGCAGTCGATGCCTCTGCCCCATTAATGGCTTCCACCTCAGCTTGACATTCGTCATAAATCTGATAAGCCAAAGCTTGTTCCTCCTCATTCGCCGCGACCAATGGAACGAGCAGCGTTTTCAACTCGTCCAAAGACTTATCCGCAGGCAATCGCTCTAACATTTTTTGCCATTGCAAATACTGCTCCGTGCCGAAAGTAAATCCTTCTGCTTCTAGCCTACTCAAAAAGGCCGCAAAAAATTGATATTTTGTTACTGAATTTTGAATGATGAATGATGAATGATGAATGATGAATTGCGCAAACTGCCTACTGTAATACTGCCTACTGCAAACTACTTTTCAACTTCCCCATATCTTCTTTCGTTTTGGCTAAAACAGCATAAGACATAGACAATTGTTCGCGTTCTGTATCAGACAGTTTTTCTAAGGTATTTAATTTATTGGTATCAAATTTGAGCTTCTGCAAAAGCAGCGCCCAGTGAATCAATTCGGCAGTAGCAGGTTTTTTCCGTAAATCTGCGGTAGCTCGAATATTCTCAAAGTGGTTAATGATAGCTTCTAAATTGGCGGTAGACAGACCTTTAGTTTTGGTCTGCAAAATCGCTAGTAATTCGTTGCCATTGGGGAAAGGAATATGGTAAAAAGCCACTCTACGCAAAAAGGCGTCAGGCAAATTTTTCTCAGAATTAGAGGTCATAATAATGATCGGCTTATTGGCTTCAGAAGCTTTATAAGCTTTTCCTATTTCGGGAACATTAAAGGCTAAATCTTCCAAAGCAGCCAGAATATCGTTAGGTAAATCACGTGGTGCTTTATCAATTTCATCAATCAACACGACAAATTGCTTATCTTCTTTAATGGCTTTTCCAAGGCCTTGATAAGTGATAAAACGGGTTTCAATCGCATCTGGATTCAATACATCTTTACTAGTTTGGCTATATTGAAAATGTCCTAAGGCATCATATTTATAAAAAATATCTTTCACCGTAGAACTCGTTTGCGCATTGAAAATCAGCGGTTTACCTAACTTAAAAATATGTGCAATATGGTGAGCCAAACGAGTTTTACCAGTGCCCGGTTCACCCGTTAAAAGTAAAGGTAATCCTAAAGTTAGCGATACATTGACCGCATCAATTAAACCTTGGCTTGGTAAATAATTACTGGCTTCGTTCAAACTAGCATCCCGTGGAATAGCAGGCAAGTCTCGTTGAGTGCTTTTAGAATAAAGATTGAAAGACATGGTTAATATTTTGCGAAGGGCGAAGGGCAGAGGGCAAAGGGTTTAGGCCATCACTGCCCTTTGCCCTTTGCCCTTCGCCCTCTGCTCAATTATTAAAGTTTTGCTAAATTGCGATTTAAGCGTAACCGCAAAAGTAAACATTACGTCGAAATAGTATAGAATGTTCTCAAGTGACGAAAAGAAAATTGTATATGCTAATAAGAGTATCTTTAAAATTTCAATTTGCTAATAATGAACGAAATATCACATTTATTGAAAAAATGATTGGTCAAACTTATTTTTTACTCTACCCTACTAAAATTAATTTGCAGTTTTCGCCGCTGCGCGGCGAAAACTGAGGGAGTTTTGAGGGGGAACCGACTTTTTTTCGAGCATTAAGCTCGAAAAAAAGTCGGTTCCCCCTCAAGCTCCCTCCTCCGCCCGAGCTGCGAAGCAGCGAAGGGCGGTAATTACGATTTTAGTAGGGTAGAGTAGTAATTTGTAAAACTTTATACAGCTTTTATTTTTTATTACAAAATTTTTTAGGAAGCAACCCATATTCCGTATA
>CALLVC010000471.1 GCA_938010785.1 uncultured Saprospiraceae bacterium | reverse complement strand
AAATTGATATTACAAAAAATATTATTGTAATTTAATATCAATCTAATATCTGTGTTCCTTCACTAATCCATGGTAGTAATCAATACCACGGATTAGTGAAGGAACACGGATATTTATTACTTTTTTATCTGACGCTCTATTATTCTGTAACCAATTGGTGCAATCACACGGCAGACGTGAATTCATTAGTTTATCAAATAACATTTTAACGGAAGCGGTAAACGAAAGAGAAGAATTTTCAAAAGTAGTTGTAAACTTCGAATCAATCGCTAGTAACGATTTCCAATTATATCAAAACACTCCCAATCCATTTACAGAAAATACAATAAGTAAGTTTTGATTTAAATCAAAGGAGTGAAGTACTTTTAGAAATCTTTAATCTACAAGGAGGGTTATTAAAACAAATTACTGGTACTTTTGAAAAAGGATATCACGAATTACCAATTCAAAAATCTGTCTTAAAAGGAAATGGTGTTTTACTCTATCAATTAACAACACCAACAGGAATCGCTTCTAAAAAAATGATTTTATTGGATTAAAATATAATCAACAGTCAGATGTCTGTTAACGCAAAACAGACATCTGACAAAGATTTACAACTCACCACTAATCACTTCCCACTATTACTCTTTCCCCGCAATTGCTTCTATCTCAATCATACACCCATAATTTAATTTTTTCACTGGAATAATCGACCGAGCAGGTTTGTGTTCGCCAAAAAAGTCTGCATACACTTGATTCACCGCACCCCAATCCTCAATATTGGAAATAAAAGCGGTGGTTTTAAGGACATCCTTTTTAGTTAAACCATGTTCCGCAATCAAGGCTTCAATTTTCTGTAAACAAAGCAACGTTTGTGCCTCAATAGTTTCAGGTGCCGCTTTTTTTTCTCTTTTTAACAAAGGAAGTTGACCAGAAGTAAAAATTAAATTGCCCAGTTTTACGCATGGGGAATAATGAGGTGGAATTTGATTTGCCATAATTTTCAGTATTTTAAAATAAGTCAAAATAATTATCCCAAACTACATCATGTCGCTTGGCAAAGAGTATTTTTTTGTAACTGTTCAGCAACTCAACCCTAACCCTTCAAAAGGAAGGGGACTACTTTTTCGTCAAACTGAAAGTTTTGTGACAAAAATGTACAAAAATTCTCAATTTGACGACTCCCCTCCATTTTAAGGGAGGGGAAGGGGGTGGGTTGCTGAACAGTTACCATTTTTTTTACAATAAATTGACGTTTTAAACTACTCTTGTAAATAATTGTTATACTCTAGCAGGGCAAACGAAAAGTCAAAATCGTAATATAGAAACCTTTGTTTTAGACATACTCTAAAATACTTTAAAAATCCTTTTAACCACCATATTGTTCTGTATAAGTTTTTTTAAGAAAAATTGAATACTGGCAATGTAACCTTCAGTCATATATCATAAGATGAAAAATTTGTATACCTTATTATTGCTAGTTTTTGCCATAACTACCAATGCGCAGCAACACACAAAAACACCTTTTCAAAGTCACGACCACCCACCTGGCGTTTCCTGTCCTATTGGAGAACCGATGCCAGGGTTTGTAATACCTCCAAGAGCGATTGATAGAAACAACGCTAATCCAGTAACTTTTAATGTAACTTATGCCGCTGATGTACCTACTGTAGCTAGAACAGGTTTTGAGAGAGCGACTGATATATTGGGTAATTTGTTAAATAGTACGGTGCCTGTTTCTATTTTTGTAGGAACCAGTACATTTCCAAATTCAGCGGGTACTTTGGCCGCAGCAGGTACAGGTCAACCCATAAGAAATTTTCCGAATGCCCCAATTCCAAATGTAGATTACCCCATTGCCCTAGCGGAAAAATTAGCTGGCCAAGAATTAAATGATCCTGATTCCCCCTTTGATATTATAGTTACTTATAATTCCACTAGAAATTGGAATTTCACCTCTACCAGTGTCGCTTTTAATCAATTTGATTTTACGACTGTTATCTTGCACGAGATTATTCATGGTTTAGGATTTGCGTCTTCTGCTGGTTTTATTGAAGAATCTGAATTGGGTTTTGTCCGATTTAATACTCAATTTGGTAATGCTTATACGAATGCGATTGAAAATAGAGATGGGGAAAACCTAGTAGCTGATTTTACAAATGGTTCGGAAGCCTTAGGTATTCAACTAAGAAGTAATAGATTATTTATAAGAACTGCTTCTTTTGCCAATGCCAGTAGTAGTGAAGAATTACCTAAATTATTTGCTCCGGGCAATTTTTCAGCAGGCTCCAGTATTAGTCATTTAGACGAAGGCACGTTTAATAATACCCCAAATAGTTTGATGACCCCTTCTATTTCACCAGGTGCCATCATGCATGATCCTGGAGATTTAACTTTAAGGATTTTAAATGATATGGGCTGGTCTTTTACTAACGTCGTTCACGCACCAATTTTAAATATCCAAGAATCTCCAAACCCATTTGAGATAGTAGCTCAGGTAATTTCAGAACAGGGATATGACCCTTCTACCATCATGTTCCATCATTCTTTTGATAATTTTGAAACTGTTGTTACAGAACTCATGACTCCAACTGGTAATCCTGATGAATTTACAGCTACTTTACCAGCACAACCTGATGAAAATACAGATTTCGCTCAATATTACATCACGGTACAAGATAGCAGAGATTTAACTTTTAGTTCTCCAGCAAATGCACCAAGACCTACTTTTCATACTTATTTTTATCGAGATGTTTTTGACCCCATCATTGCTCACGAACCAGTAACCAGAGTAAGTGACCAAGATAGAGAATTATTTTTAGATGCAAGTATTACCGATTTTTATACAGGAATAAGAGAAGTAAGAGTGGACTTTAGAATAAATGGTACCGACCAACAACCAGGCTTTTTGGAAAAAGATACGACCGATGAATTTAGACCAGATTTATTTTCAGGTAGTATAAATTTAACCCGTTTTATAGCATCTGGAGATTTAGTAGAATATAGAATCATTGCCATTGATAGTAGTTTAAATGAAAACAGCCTAATGATTCCAGAAGATGGTACTTATTTTGAAGTAGAAGTATCTGAGATTAGAGATGCCATTCCTTTTTATGTAAATGATTTTGAAGATAATTTAACTGACTTTGACGGAGATTTTTCTATAACTCAACCAACTGGTTTTAGTGATAATGCCATTCATTCCACCCATCCTTATCCTAATGCTGGCTTAGAAAACACTTTAAATTTTGTCTATAATTTGAGTTTTCCAATCGTAGTTCGACGAACAGAAGCACTCATTGAGTTTGATGAAATTGTATTAGTAGAACCTGCTAGTGCTGGTGCTCAATTTGGAGATTTAGAATTTTGGGATTTTGTGATTGTAGAAGGAAGAAAAATTGAGGAGTCAGAATGGATTCCTTTATTAAATGGGTACGATTCCGCAGCCGACCCTGCCTGGCTTAGTACCTATAATGGTGGTTTGAATGGTCAAGATTCAAATGCGAGTGGTAATGAAAACCTATATCGTCCTAGAACCATTGATATACAAAATAGAGGAGACTTTGTAGAGGGAGATACTATCTTAATTAGGTTTAGGTTATTTTCTGACCCATTTGCTTTTGGCTGGGGTTGGGCAATCGATAATCTAAAGATTCAAGATACACAGGTGTCTATCGAAGAATTTATAGCGGAACAAGATTTTATGACTTATCCAAACCCAATAGGCGACCAAGCATTATTTGTGGAAGCTAATTTCAAACAACCTGTCGAAGAAATTAATCTTGTCGTGACCAATATTCACGGACAAGAAATAATTCGACAAAACTATTCCTCCAAACGACAACGTTTTGTAGAATCGCTCGATATGCAGCCCTTGCCTAAAGGGGTCTATATGTTGACGCTTTTTTTGGACAATCAAGAACAGATTTCTAGGCGAATTGTTAAGCAGTAGGCAGTTTGCAGTTGCAGTACAGACAAGCGTGTTCAATGACGGAGTAAAATTGCATCATAATTCAGCTCCAACGGAGCGACATATGGTAACCTAGGGTGTAAACCCTAGTATATCCCAGTACCCTAGCTTATGAATTAGCTAAAAAGCGCTGAAAGTGCGACATAAAACACTATTACATGACTGATATGTCTCGCTTTCAGCACTTTAAAATGCGGATAATATATTTTTGCTATAACGTTTTATGCTTCTAAGCATAAGCTTTTTAGACTTTGTGGATAAAACTGACGCAACTTTATCTCCTCCTTTTGGCCCCCTAACAGTTCAGGCTGACTGAAAACTCAAAAGCCTATAATTTAATAGTTTTTCTTCCTATTTTGTGGAAAAATAATGGGGCAGATTGGAACGTTCCATGTCATTACCTCTCCAATCATTTAAAATGAGTCAAAACAATTATCCCAAACTACATAACGCAGCGTGGCCAGGAGTAGTAGGCAAAGGCGAAGGAGCAGAACCAGCCATCGACCTAGATACTATGCTAGATTTGACCGCTAATGCCGAAGTAAATGGCGTTAAATTCGATGGATTTGACCTATTTTTATTTGACCCACATATCAATATCAATTCGAATGAGGATGGTATCAAAATCTTAGCAGAAAAAGCTGCAAAAAGAGGCTTGGAAATCGGCAGTGTGGTGGCCCCTGTTTGGGTAGATACAGATGGCGGCTCAGCTATGGGTACCAAAGCAGAACGCAAGCGATTTGTCAATCAAGTTCGTAAAGCTTGTCATATTGCTATGCGTCTTAGAGAAATGGGTATTAGACCCAATGGAATTGTACG
>CALLVC010000470.1 GCA_938010785.1 uncultured Saprospiraceae bacterium | reverse complement strand
TTAGGGTAGCTTATTTTGTTCTTAGTTTTTTACTTAAAAACAGGAGTTATGTTGATATAATAGCTTGCCCGTATGGGACTGTTTTTAAGGAGAAAAATAAGGATGAACCCGTACGGGTGAACCGCTTGCGGGTGGGAGGCTCATAAGCAGCATAAATTGTAAGTTTATTTTTTCATCGTTCCAAAGTCAATTGATATTAAAAAAAGCTAACCTATCTGTAAAGTAGGATATAATGGGAAAATTATTTACTCCTTAAAACAAAATATCCATCGTCAAATCATTTTGTACCATACCAGCATATTGATTATTGGCTAAACCGTAAGTACTAATTATCGTTAAGAAAATAGCCTTCTTCGTATTAGTATCTGCTTTAAAACTACCAATCTTATTTCTTAGGTTAGCAGCATATTTTTTATCAATAACAAAAGGATGGATAGAAAATTTCATTTCGCAAAGATTAATGACTTGGTCTTTGCGGTCTATTAGTAAATCAATTTGTGCAGCCGAAGAATGCCATGAAGCCACAGATGTTTGTACACCACCTATCTTCAAAGCATCTTTAATAGCGAAAATATGATGCAAGCAAACCATTTCAAAAGCATAGCCACCCCAAGCTCTAAACATGGGTGATTCTAATGCATTCGTCCAGAAATTTTCATCATCAGCACTAGAATTTTTGATAAAATTCAGATAAAATAAAGAGTATAAATCAGTCAATTGGTACATACTCTCTCTTTCTTTCTTACCTATAGACCGATATTTTCTAATAAAACTACTTTCTTCCAATTCTTTTAAAATTCGGGTTAATCCTCCACCATTTGGAAGTTTTGATAATTTGATAATTTTTAGTCGATTTAGTCCTTTCTTCTTATTGGCTAAAGCTTCTACAACAGCAACATGTCGTTCGGAATGATTGAAAAGAGAAGCGTATAAATTATTGTATTCTGTTCTAAATGGTGCATTCCTTTCAAAACAGAGTTCATTAATATTTTGCATGGCACTCAAACCATTATCAATTTGCTCTAAATAAAAGGGAATACCACCAAAAACCATATAGAGCAATACTATTTGATAGCGGTTATAGGCGATTCCTTTATCTTTTAAAAAGGCTTCAGTTTCGGATAAGTTAAACGGCTCTAGCTTGATTCTTCCTGTAACTCGATTATGCAATCCACCTCTGTTATTTAGCAAATTTTTAATCATCCATGAAGCAGCAGAACCACATACAATTAGTAAAATATCTGTTCTAGCACTAGCCCAAGTATTCCAAAAATGTTCTAACCCTGATAAAAAATTACTTCTTCTAGTATCTAGCCAAGGCAACTCATCTAGAAAAATAACTTTTTTCTTAGTACTATTTTCCTTTTCTATAGATGAAATTAACTGCCTAAAGGCAACAAACCAATCATCAATAGGTGTGTTATCTTCATTTTTAGGGAAGTATTTGACTAAAGCGGAGTGAAATTGTGCTAATTGTGCTTTTTTCTTAGCATTAGCTAACCCTGTTAAATGGAAAGTCATCTGCTTCTGAAAAACTTGACGAATGAGATAGGTTTTACCGACTCTTCTTCGACCATATAAAGCAATGAATTCAGATTTCCTAGATTTATAAAATTTCTGAAGTTTACTTATTTCTTTTTGACGACCAATTATTGGCAGGTTCATATTATTTATATTTGGCTTTAAGCTAAATAAAAATTGATTTAAAGCCAAATATAGATATTTATCTGGCTTTAAATCAATTTTTTAACCACTTAAAGCCAAATAAAATTATTTTGAATTATGTAATTAATGAGTTATGCGCTAAAAAAATCCAAAAACCTAATTTACTGCACAAAAAATATCCTTTTTAGACTTTAAATTAATTTTATGCACAAAAAAATTCCCATTCCAAATTTGAAATGAGAATTATGCGCAAAAAAATAAAAATGTACTCTTTTACAGCGTGCGTCTACTTCAATCCCTCCTGTATCTCCATCATCTACTCATCCAACTTAGCCAAAGGAGAGATTCCAAAATGGTTAGTCCCAGTAGTCGTCTTTGGTTTGGCAGAATTTAATGCCACCAGAAGAATGATAAAGGTGAAAAAGTCGATACCGAACCGATATGGAGTGGATTAGACGAGCAACGCTGGATAAACAACCGGGTATTCGAGAGTATCAATGTACCCTCGTTTTGGGCGCATCAGGTAAAGGTAAAAGTACCTTACTACGAGATATGATTGATGAATATTTTATCAAGTATAGACTGCATTATCCGCCTCCTTATTTTCCTCGATGTTTTGTCCATGCTTTATCGGATAGTCGCACCTTTTATGATTTACCAGACATTGGCAAACTAGCCCAAAAGAAACGATTAAGAGACCCTTTGTCGATTATTAAGAACGTGGATAAATATGGTAGAAGTGCTTTTTGGAATCGCTATCCAACGCTAAAATATGTTATCAAAGGCAAATCCAATATTCAGGAATTGACTGAAACCATCAGCGATTATTTTAGAAATGGACTCACTATTTGGGATGAATGGACGACCTATGTAGATGCCAATCCACCTGACTGGCAGATTGACCTAGGTTTTAATGTTTTGTCTATAAACAAGACATCCGAGTCATTTGTGGGATTGATACCAATTATCGTTGGACGCAGCATATTAATCTTTGTCGTTTATTCCCTCTACTATTAACCCAATTTTTTGAATTTAATACGTCGGCTATCGCTTGATAAAATTTACCCATTTTCCTTAATTCTAATATCAATGGTGCTAATGATTCATTAATTATAAGTTTTTCACTTTCTACAATCGCAATTTTTTGATTATCCTTTACTAAGTGTTCACCAAAAAAACAGGGAATTATAGATGGTTCAGCAATACCAGATTTTTTAATTAATCGCTTTCCAAATGAAACGGCATCAACTTTATTTTTGACTATCCAACTTTCTTTTGCTTCCGTTAAAATTGGATGGTCTGTTGCTCTTTTCCATTTTCTTCGCTGACCAGTTTTAGGATTATAGAGAATAACTTTTGCTTGTCGGGCCTGTAGATTTTTATCAATTTGCCAAAAGAGAGTTGCACCGTTCCAGATACTTTTTGAAGTGCAGCATCAATCCAAACCTCTTTGAAAGCTGTAAAGGTTATTGCCAAAATGAACCAACTGTTCAACATGAAGACTATCTCTGTAATGTAATTGGAGCAGATGTGCTATTCAATAATTACGGTTTATTACGCTGTGGTTATACACCCGAAGAAAGCGCACAAGGGCAGATTTATGAACAAGTAACGGAGACTAAGAATACAAGTAAAATCATTGCCATTGTCGCTTTAGTTCTAATCATTTTAAGTGGTCTTTATTATCTCATTTTTAAAAGCTAGTACTCATGGCAGCAGCGGTAATTGTAAAGGCAGTACTAGACTTTGGAGGAAAAGTAGTTGACCTCTTTAAAACCAAGAAACTAGAAGATATTGCCTATCAGCAATGGCTAAATAATGCAGTACCTCAATACAAAGACTTCTTCAAAGATTTTGCTGGAGAAGACGATAGTTTTAATATCATTTTAGTCTTAGCCGTTCTTGCTGGATTTATCTTACTCGCAGTCGCCTTGGTGAAAATAAATAAACCTCAACCCATGCCTGAAACGCAAATTATAAAAACCCATATCCCTCTGCATCCTAGCGACCCCAACGATTTTATTATCATAAATAACTCTTCCACACGAGTCGCCTCCAATTTTATAGCCAAAGAATTTTATAATCCTAAAACTGGTCTTTCGGCCCATCCCATTTCACAACAAGCAATTAATTG
>CALLVC010000469.1 GCA_938010785.1 uncultured Saprospiraceae bacterium | reverse complement strand
TTTGTGTTGGAATATGGTTTTCCGCCATCAAAATATAGAAAGCAGTTGTAGAGAGTCTGTTTGATAATGTGAATATAATTAAAAGATTTAAAAAAAAGGATTATAATGAAAAACATTGAATTTAATGAGAGATAAGTGTAGATAACAATTTGATTGTAAGTTGTGCGCTACCTAATTGATAAGGTTATTATTTGCAGAATTACTAAATAGACAAAGCAGTAATTATTCTGGTGTAAATTAGATTAAACTTTAAAATCCTTATAGTAAACAAGAAAAAATCCCTTTAACTAGAAAAAATGGATAAGTTACCTTCTAAATTTATGCAACGCGTAGATGCCATCATTCAGGCAAAGATGCATTGTACAACATTTGGTGTTAATGTGCTTCGCGAAGAATTGGCTATGAGTTATTCTCATATGCATCGGAAAATAAAACAGAAGACGGGTTTGTCTCCTTCAATGTATGTGTGTGAAAAGCGTTTAGAAGAAGCGTGTCAGCTTTTAAAAGAAACAGAATTCAATATCAGTGAAATTGCTTTACGGGTTGGATTTAAAACGCAGACGTATTTCTCAACCTGTTTTTCTACAGTCTATGGTTTACCACCTTTACAGTATAGGAAGAAATAAAAATGGAAAAATGGGATTAATAGAGTACAATTAAAATATTTTGAGAGAGAAAAGCAATTTTCATAAAAAGAGAGTTAATTGTAAAAAAGAGCGATAAGTGTAAATATTTGGGATTTAATTGAAAAAACGAAATAAAAAATGGATAATACATTTAATTTAAAATAAATTATTAAAATAAATATAAAATACTTACTTTTAATTCGCTTGGTTATGTAATTTTTTTTTACATATTTTACACTTAATTAATTTATAAGAAGGAATCAAATTAAACAAAAATGTCTCTTTTTAATTACAATCCGTCCGATTCAATTGACTATACTAGCTTGACAAGTGAATTAGAAAAGCAGTCTGAAATAAAATCAAGGAGCTTATCACAACCACGAGGAATGGGATGGGATTTATCTAAGCAATTTTTGATTTTTCAGATTCAGTCTCTAGGGGAAGAATCTGCTGCTGTAGAGTTATCTAAAGTAAGTCCACAATTTGAAGGTGGCCCAGATGCACCAGATATGCTGATGCAATTAGAGATGATTTGCTTTAATTTAGCTAATCATGAGCAAGTGAATGCCAAGACTAGAGCTACTATGAGAGTTATAGTGGAGCAGATGGATTCAGTAGATGCTAAATTAGAACCTTTAGTGTGGGTGGTATCCGCAGGCTTGCAGTTGTATGATTTAGTAGAGAAAAGGAGAGCTTTGCCATCTGAATTAAAGATGGATTTCAAAAAAAGCTTTGGACAACGTCCAATAGAAATTCCAAGAGGAAGAGCTACACTCACTTTTGATGTGTATAAACATAAAGAACCAAAATGGTGGAATCGAATCTTTAGTTTTGTTACCTCTCATACTGGAAAAACACTAACTTCCGCCATTGGTTTTCCGGGCGTAACACAAGAAGCAGTAGGTATTATCAATGACCTTCTAAATAGACTCGGTCGAGCTAAGACCGAAACACTATTTAAAAGTAAAGCTTTAAAACTAGCTTTGAATAGTAGCGCAAAAGAAATTGGAAGTGCTGGAGCTGGCGGCTTTATCAAAGTTGGCGTTCTGAATCCTGGTTTATTTGTTTTATGCCAAGGCAAAGACTATAAGTTTTTTAAAAATACACCTGCTGTTTATTATGAAGAATATGGAACATTAGTACCACAAGAAACGTCAATGGAAGACTTTATGGAGTCAGGGTACCAGAATCCTTTTGCTGATAAAACCTTCGCTATATTTAGAGTAGGCATGCAACCAACCAAACTACAACCTCAAATGATCTTTGGGGTGGAGTTGCCTCATGCTGTTTAAACTGCTTTAACCCGATACGCTATAAAAAACCATTTGATACTACTTCACGAGTATCTTTCCGATTTACACGCTTTGCCATTAATTGACGCCTAGGGAATCTAAGGTAGGGTGTCAAGTAAGGGGTAAAATTTATTGTTAAAAATAATAGATAGTCAACTTAAATAGACTGGTGTCGTCCACTATTTGAGCAGATAAGCTAATACATTAACTCAATATAACAATTTGATTTTATGGTTAGAAAGAGTAGTAGGTCTAAAATTAATATATAAAATGATAAATAAAAATCATTCAAATTATGCTTAGAAAACATTTATGTTTCGTATTTCTGTTTTTTGTAACAGAAATACACGGAGTTAATTTAGATTTGAATAATAATGTTATTCCTCAACCTATTATTGAGAAGGCTAGTAAGTATGGTCCAATTGTTAGATTACATTCTAATGATAAATTCAGGCCCTCTTCAGTTAGTTGGTATGTTAGTAAAACTAGGATGCGTTATCATCATAAGAGAGACTTTGATCATCAAATAATAAATAAAGGAAAGGTGACTGTCAAGAATATGATAAGACAATCTCATCAAGATTTAAATTTTTATAATAAGCATAAAGGTTATCTGTACAGTTCAGGTTATGATAAAAATAGAGTTAAAAAATCATTTAGTCAATCTAATTTCTTTTTAGAGGTAGATGTCAATAAGAATGAATCAAGAAAGGGGCAATATAAAAGTTTTCAAAATAGGAAACCTAGTCAGGCAGTACCTTGCTATGTGCATATTCGAAAAGTAGTTTCACATGCGAATTGGTGGGATTTTCAATATTTTTTTTACTACCCTTATAATGGAAATATTGGATCGCTAAAAAAAATTAAACTTGGTGGAGCACATGAAGGAGATTGGGAGATGGTAACTGTACGTGTAAATATGGATAATGAAAAAATTGTATCTATTTATATGGCAGCCCATAGCGGAGAAGGAAAATGGTATGCTCCTCAAAAATGTCAATTTTCTAATGGTCATGTAATTGTTTATTCTGCCCACCATTCTCATGCTAGTTATCCAAGTGCAGGAAAGCATAAACGAAAAAAGCCTGCTCCTAGTGATTTTACAAATAATAAAGGACCTATTTGGAATTGTTATAAAAATCTCATTTATGTGGGGGAAGTCGACCGACCCAAAAAAGATCAAGAGTGGATTCAATATTCTGGTTATTGGGGAGAAATTGGAGATCGTCCAATCTTGAATTTCTTGAAAATAGAAGGTGTAGAAATAGGAATTACTGGGCCAACAATGCCTTCTGATGGACCTCATGGTCCTGCGTTTAAAGATTCCTGGTATTTCGGCAATAAGGATAAGAATAATTATTATGGCCCTATACCCACAAAAGCAGGATCTGGAACTAATAATTGTACCCCCAAAGGTAAAAAGTCAGGAGTCGTAAAAGGAAGAATTAAATATTTTGGACAGAACGCTATTGGTTATAAGGTAGTAATCATTGATAGTGATAAGGCATTTAAAATTGGAGATGAAGATAAAAAAGATGACTTTATGTGTGCTGCCATTACTGATCGCTCGGGTAAGTTTTACATAACTTATGATAGAAGTACATTAAGATGGGATAAAACCAAGCACACAAGAAGATTTACACAGTATCGACCAGACATATACTTAGTCGTTTTGAAAAAACTAGGTAACTACTGGCGTCCTATATATAAGTCTGGTGTTAAAAATAATCATCGAATGTCCGATAAATACACCAAGAATATACATATCAGAAATTGAAAATTGTAAAAAATGAAAAAGGCAAAACTTAAATTTAAATGGCCAATAGTAAATAAGAAAAAAACAAAACTGCTTGATGAGCTTGCCCTATCACAGGAGGATGCAGAGCATTTAATTGAACAATCTTATACTGTAGCGGCGATTATGATCTTTCTGGCTAAAGCAGAAATGAAAAAGTTCGAAGATTTAAGTAAAGAAGAGGTAATAAAAACTTGGTCTAGGGATGTGTTATTAGTTGAATGGTTTGGAAAAGTCGAAAAAAGAAAAGAGGTAAAAGAAGTAATAAAACGAACGAATAGTATCTATAAAATAATATTTAAAAATAAATTAAAAGTAAGAATAAGAAGTTCAAAAGATACTGCTAGTGCTATGAATTATGGAGCTTTTCTTTCAAAGAATACGATTACTCTTTTTCCGAAATGGTTTAGCAAATCATTAGAAGATAGAGCAGCTATCATTATTCATGAATTTATCCATTTATCTCAACCAGACCAAAAATTGGATGGGCAAAGAGTCTATGGTTCCTCCTTAGCTAGGCGGTTAGCTATAGAGAAACCAAAAAAAGCAAGAAAAAGCGCTGAGAATTATGAGTGGTATTGTTTGGAATTATATCAAATTAAAAAATAACTATAATCATGGAAATAGGTATCTGGAATATCAATTTGGGTCTACATAATGACCAAAGAGTAGGTCACGACCAACGCTTAAAAAACATTGGTGACAAAATTTTGGCAAAGCAAAAGGAAGGATTCTCCCTCGATTTATTAGCCATTAATGAAGCTAAAGCCCATCGGATAAAAAGCTTAATTGGTCGGCAAGTGGAATATAAAGAAGACAAACATCTATGCTTAATAAACAACAAAAATCGGTTATCTACCGACTGTCTGAAGTCCATGGCTAATACTACCAACTCAAAATTTAGTGCCTATCAGGTTGGAGAAATCGGTGTAATTTATAATAAAGATAAATTCAAACGAGAAGGAAAATTATTGGTCAAAAAATTAGGGGTCAATTGGTGGAAAACGGTAAAGAGGAGAGTGGTTGGTGTGCGGTTAAGAATAAAAAAAACAAACCAAATATTGCCCTTTTATTCTACCCATATTTCGGCTACAAAAAGTTCTAATGTTATAAAAAAACAACTAAATGAACTTAGAGGAGCTATTAAGGATTGGCAGAAAAAGGGAGATTTACCGCCCATCGTAGTAGGTGATTTTAACGACCATAAATGGAAGAAGAAACACTGGAAAATTATGGAAGAGGCTTTTGATAGAGTTGAACTACCTCAAGTAAAAGATAAGATTGAACATTGCTGGATTGGTAAAAAATCTTATTTCAAACATACCTATGGCTCAATATCTGCCACTAAGGCCCTTTTTTTTCGTGATTTTATTCACGACTCACTTACGGATCATGGTGTGCCGCTTATAGAAATCAAAGTACTACCTCAATTTGTAACAGCTACGAGTCATTGAAACACTAAATCTCTATGTTGCGGATAAGTGGGGCTATGCAGGTGTTGGAGGAATTACTTGAAGATAAGATAGTAATAAAAGAAAATAAAAATTTAACAAAGAATGGAATCATGTGAAATGGTTATAACAATAATTACTCGAGGATATTCTTACTTGAGTAGTTATAGTAAGTAATGCGGATTGATTAATCGGGTAAAATTTTTAGCTTGAATTTTTTCGATAGTTTTCGCCAAAAAATCAATGCATAGCACCCGCTACGGATTTATTTTTTGGTAAAAAATAGCGGAAAAAGGCTGCTAAAAATTACCCGATTAATTGAGCTGCATTACTTATGTGACTATGTGATAAAAAAAATGCCTAAATTCGACTTTTAATTTTTTTGATTAGGAAAAGCATACATAATAACTTACGCAAAATAGTACACGACCTAGAGCCAATCAAGTAAAGTAACCGTTTAATCCGTTTAATCCGTGATTCAATCCTACCTAATTGGCTACCTAGTAAATTTTGCGAAATCCTTAAAAAAACAGGCTTTGAAAACTACGTTTCATTTTCTACTTTTTTTCCTTGTTGTACTATTTACCAATTGTCAACAAAACAAAGAACTACCACCCAATAGTCCAAACTTTCTGCTTATCCTAGCAGACGACTTAGACTATTCAGAAATAGGCTGCTACGGCGGCGAAATCCCCACACCCAATATTGACCAATTGGCGAAAGAAGGCATGCTGTTCACCGAGTTTTATACGCCCAGCGATGATGCTAAAACTCGCTCGATGTTACTCACTGGTACTTCACAAGCACAAGTGCCAAGTACCCACCAATTACAAGCAGAAGCAGTGACCATTGCTCAATTATTAAAAGAGGTCGGTTATCGAACGATGATGAGTGGGAAATGGAACTTGGGGACGGAGAAGACAGATGCACCGATAGCTAAAGGCTTTCAACATTCTTTTGCCTTAATGGAAGAGACGAGTAATCATTTAGGTAGTAAACGATATTTTCCTGCTATTTTTAGAGAAAACCACAACATCAAAGAAATTTCTGAAGATTTTTATACCACTCAATATTTTTCTAGACAGTTATTATCTTTTTTTTCAAAAGGTAAAAAGAAAGAACGCCGAAAACCTTTTTTTGCTTACCTATCTTTTACCGCCCCACATTATCCTTTGCAAGCACCAGCAAGCGCGATTCAAAATTTCAGTAGCCAATATGAGGAGGGCTATCGAGCGATATATGAAGCGCGAGTGGCGAATCAATTATCCTTAGGACTACACACAGGAATTGATGGTTTGAATTTGCCTGATTGGGAAAATTTAGCCCCTGAATTAAAAGCAGTAGAAGCCAAAAAAATGGAGATTTATGCAGCGATGGTTTTTGATATGGACAAGCATATTGGTAGACTGATTGACTATTTGAAAGTCTCCAAGCAATATGATAACACGGTTATTATCTTTCTAGCAGATGGTGGTATTTCCGAACCTACCTCCTTAAAAAAGCTAGCGACGATTGATAATTCGGTAGAAAATATGGGAAACCCAAATTCTATGATAACTTTAGGGAATGGTTGGACAAGTTTAAAGCTAGGGGATAAAGGAAATAAGGCGGCAGTAGCTTTCGACAATGCGATAAAAGCCCCTTTAATCATTAGTTCACCATTGCTAAAAGAACAAGCAGGAAACAAAGATAAATCGATTCGAACAGTTGGAGATATTACCCCAACTATTCTGAAAATGATAGGTATTCCGCATCCTAGTGAAAGTTATTTTGAGGATGTTTTATCAGTAGAAGGACAACCTATTTTTTAGATTGGTAGAAAAGCCTTTAGGCTTTCCCGTCAAAGACCTTTAGGTCTGTCCACAAAACTCGAAGTTTAGAAGCCAAATGTTTTCAAACCTAAAGCCTTTACTATTTGAGTTAAAATGAAAAAATAAACTCCTTATTTTCTCAACAGACATTAAAGCACATGAAAGAATTTGCCCCAATCGCCTTTTTTATTTTTCTTTTTATCTATGGCCTATTTGTCCACCCACAACTCCTTGGTGGTAGCAAATTACCCATAGAAGCAATGGTGCTAATAGCCATGAGTTTTAATGGTTTTTATTTATTGTATCATGGGTTTAAGTGGGAGACAATTCAAAAGCACATCATTGAAAAAGTAAGTGAATCTATACCTGTACTATTGATATTTTTTGCAGTTGGTGCATTGATAGGCAGTTGGATTATTGCGGGCACGATTCCCATGTTGACCTACTATGGCATTGAAATTATTAATCCCAATTGGATATATCTAGTGGCTTTTCTAATTTGTATTGTTTTTTCTGTGTTGACAGGGACATCTTTTGGTTCGGCAGGAACGATTGGCATTGTCATGATGGGCATAGCACAAGTATATGGGGCAGATTTGGCAATTACCGCAGCAGCGGTTATAGGTGGGGCATTTTTTGGAGATAAATTATCCCCACTTTCAGATTCTACCAATGCGGTGGCATTATCTGCAGGAGTGGATTTATTCGACCATATTAATTCAATGCTGTATACGACCATTCCTGCCGCAATTATGGCGGCAATAGCATACGCCTATCTGTCATCGGGTGCAATTTCATCGGAGGTTGATGCAGCTAATGCTTTAACTAGTGTAGCCGCCACGCAAACAGATTTAAAAACACTCTTCAATTTTAATCCAATTTTATTACTCCCCGTAGTGGTTATTTTATGGGGGTCTTTCAAACGAAAACCTGTTTTTCTAACCTTGATGGCTTCTGCAATTTTAGCGGTTATTTTAGCCTTCATCTTTCAAGATTTTAATACTGAGGCGATTGTGAAAAGTGTAAATAGCGGTTTTTCTTTAGACATGGCAGAAGGGGTGGCATTAGAATCAGATGTCTTAAAAATTTTGAATAGGGGAGGGCTGTATAGTTTGATTAATGCGTTGGTGGTCAGTTTATTATTCTTTGCCTATATCGGCACCCTAGATGTAATTAATGCGATTCCTGTAACGGTTAGAAGAATGATGAATGGTTTAAAAAAGAAAACGCATACGGTAGCTGCTACTTTAGGCGCAACTATATTCACGGACATGCTAACCTCCAATCTATTTGTAGCAACGTTCGTTATCTCAGAAACTTTCAGAAAAAAATATGATGATATGGGCATCAATCGAAAAGTATTGAGTCGGTCGATTGAAGATGGGTCTACGATGATGGAAAGCATGTTTCCTTGGACAGTAGGTGGTATTTTTATGTCCACTACTTTAGGGGTGGCGGTGCTAGATTATGTACCTTTTATGTTTATGTCTCTATTTAATATTACCATTGCGTTCTTCTACGCTTTCACAGGAATTGCCTGTTTTTATAATAGTGGTAAGTTGTAAGTGATGAGTGGTAAGTCGACTTACAACTCACCACTCATCACTTACCACTAAAATCAAACCATTCTTTTGTGCCAGCTTTCGCCCAAGGGTTTTATCCAATTAGCATCGAAATCTCCTTTAGTTTTGACCAAATTATCAAAGACTAAGGTCGCATCATTAATTTTTCCTGATTTATAAAGTTGGGCAAATTCCATTCTTGGAGAAGATTTTACGGCCTCCCCATCTTTATAAGTAAAAGTCATTCTATCAAATAAGTCAACCTTATAATGCTGCTCAATTTGCTTGATAAAATGTACTGACTTATCAATCGAACAGCCACTTGCCCCTGCTAAACTTTCATCCACCATCAACACAATAAATTGATTGTGATAAATATCGCCAAAGGCTCTTAGCTGATTATTGTGACTGACCCAACTGGTGGTAAAATTGGAAATATGCTGACGAATTTCAGATACTTTATTTTCCGTAAAAGGAGTCTGAGCTTGATAAATCCAAACTCTGGTCGTATCGGGAAGTATATCGTAAGTTGTCAATTTTTTTGGTATTTTTTAATAATTTCCTCAATGTTAATCTTATAATTTTCTAATACTTCAATATCTATGTCCCAATCAAAATATTCTTGTCCCTGAGGCGTAATTATTTTAACGATTTGAGCATCAGTGTAAATCCAGATAATCTTTTTTACACCAAATTTAAAAAGTTGATTTATTTTTCTTTTATGGTCTTTTTTAACTTTATCTGGTGTATCAAACTCTCCTTTTAAATCAATTTCAAAGGCTACTTCTGGTGGTTTAGTAGAATAGTTATTACTTAAAGAAAAATTTGCTTTACTAAATATGGCAATATCAACCGCTCTCCATAAATTCTTTTTTAAAGAAAGTCCTTGCTCCCCAACCGTTAATTCGTACTTAGCGTTATCCATCATTAAGAGGCTCAAAAAAAGGTAAACCTTACCTTTTAACCACGATTGAAAAAGGCTATCAGGCATCGGTTCTGTATTTTTAGCATTACTTTCTATAATCGCTCTTGTACCTTTATAGTAAATAGGATTACCCTCGTCCATTTCATAAATGAATCGTTTAGGAATTACTTTAACGGCTTGTTTTTCAAGAGTCATAGAAACTTTTTTCCTATAAAAATAAGGTTTTTTGACTAAAAAAACTCAATTTCATCACTCCGCCACTCCGCCTTTCCGCCTCTCCGCCCCTCAGCCTCTCCGCCCCTCAGCCTCTCCGCCTTTCCGCCTCCCCTACAACCCATTATTATTCACAATCAACTCCGCCAAATCATAGACCATCACAGAATCTTGTTTTTCCGCCGCTTTTACACCATCTGACATCATCGTAATACAGAACGGACAGTTAGCCGCAATAATCTCTGCACCAGTCTCCAATGCTTCTTCTGCACGTTCGGTATTGATTCTTTTATCGCCTGGCTCGTCTTCTTTCCACATTTGCGCACCACCTGCACCACAACATAGACCATTTGTTTTACAACGTTTCATCTCTACCAAATCGCCATCTAATGCTTCTAAAACGGCTCTAGGCGCTTCATAAACACCATTCACTCTACCGATGTAACAAGAATCATGATAAGTGATTTTCTTGCCCTTGAACGCACCACCTTCTTTCATCTTAATGCGGCCATCATTGATTAATTGCTGTAATAGTTGGGTATGGTGAATGACATCGTAATTACCCCCTAAGGCAGGATAATCGTTTTTTAAAGTATTAAAACAGTGCGGACAAGCCGTCACTATCTTTTTGACATTATACATCTTTAAGGTCTCGATATTTTGCAAGGCAGACATTTGGAAAACAAATTCATTGCCTGCTCGTCTTGCAGGGTCTCCTGTACAAGTTTCCTCGTTCCCCAAAATGGCGAAATCAATGCCGACTTCATTCATGATTTTACAAAAAGCAACGGTTACTTTTTGCGCTCTTGCATCAAAACTTCCTGCACAGCCTACCCAGAATAAAATTTCTGGTTCTTTGCCTTCTGCGGAGTATTGCGCCATTGTTGGTATTAATAGTTTTTTAGACATATTATTTTTATTTAAATTTCATTTACTATTTGTGCTAATGCAAGGGTAAATGATTCTTCTATGTATTTTTTAATATTTTTTGATTTATCTTTTATTTCGCCTTCTATTGAGATAATATGAGGAGGAATATTTAATTGAATAGAATCCCAGTTTTTATTTTCAATATTTTTATTTTGAGATTCTAAAAACATTCCTATTGCTATAGTATTTTTTCCAAATCCATATCCATGAATTGAATAAATGACTCGGTAACTGACTTGAGAAATGTTTATTATAATTTCAGCTCCCGCATACATTTTAGGCATGCTGTTATCAAAATTATAGTTGTTGGTTTTTGAATATTTTAAAGTTTGATTGTAGAATGGAAAATCAAATTTTTCTTCAATTAGTCCATTAGGTATTTGTATAACATTTAACTTTGTATCTACTCTATGCTTTAATTTTACTATTAGGTAAGACAGAGTATCTTTACTTAATTTATATATTTTATAGGTAAAATTCTGATTACGAGAATAAATAGCTTTATGCAATTCTTTTCCTTCTAATTTTTCATTTAAAGTATCTAGTACTGCCTCTAAATTTCTACCACTTATCTCTCTAATATTTAAAGCATTCTCAATATTTCTCCTCTGAACCTCACCGAAGTAGGTAATCAAAGACTGCGGTTCATCCAAATCAGCTTTTTCAAGCGCACTGATATATTTAACCTTAGCATCTTCTCTCAAAACAGTAAAAGGAAAAAATCCAAATTTTATAAAAATCAAACTTGTTAATAACCTAGCAACCCTCCCAT
>CALLVC010000468.1 GCA_938010785.1 uncultured Saprospiraceae bacterium | reverse complement strand
AAATTTGGAGGAATATCACTTTGATTTACAAGCACTACCTAATGGTACTTATTGGGTAGAAGTCTTAACAAAAGCTGGACGACTTTCAAAAAAACTTATAAAGCAAGATTAAATGCTAGTTCAATGCAAGCGGTTTATTGCTCTTTTTTTTAGATTTATTTTGGTTGCTATTACCTTACTGTATTCCAATATAAATTATGGTCAGTTAATACAGACATCTCCAGTTGTCTATCAGGATTGGATAGTTCGGTTGCATCCTAAAATAGATGGAGTTAATTTTTTTAAAAAAGGGTCTGCTGCCAGAGGGATAAATGAAGAAGTAATTGTAGTAAAAAGGAAGATATCTAATCTGCTCAACCTTTACGCGATTCGCATCAACAGTGCTAATCTGCAAACAATTGACTTCATCAAGCAACAACCTGAGGTCCTTAAAATAATAAGGGATACAAAAGTAAATTACAGGAACTTAGAGCCAAATGATGAACGATACGAGGAGCAGTGGAACATGAAGAAAATTCGTGCAGATTTAGTTTGGCATCAAAATACTGGAGGACAAACCTCGGATGGGAAGGATATTGTAATTGCTATATTGGAAGAAGGTATCGACCCTCATCATAAAGACTTGATAGATAATATTTGGGTAAATAATTCTGAAATTCCAGAGAACGGTTTGGATGAGGACAATAATGGGTATGTAGATGATTATTACGGTTTGAATCTAGCTGATTTAACAGATAATCATGATGCTATCACTAGTACCGATGAGTTAACAAATCATGGGGTATCAGTATCTGGGGTCATCGGAGCTAAGGGAGATAATCAAATTGGGATTACAGGGGTAAATTGGGATTCAAAATTACTACTACTCTCCAAGGTAGTGTCAATGAGTAATGTAATTGAGGGCTATGAATATATTTATAATTTGAGAAAAAAATTTAATGATTCCAAAGGGGAAAAGGGCGCATTTATTGTAGCCGTAAATAATTCTTTTGGTTTTGTCGGGGAAGTAGAGAATTTCATATATTATTCTAATCCCGAAGAAGCAATAGCGTATGGAGCAGAATTATGCGAAATGTTTGAAAAATTGGGTGATGTAGGCGTTTTGTCCATAGGTGCCGTACCTAATCGAGGCACAGATATTGACATTACAGGAGATATACCGACAAGTTGTTTAAGCAATTTTTTTATTAGTGTGACTTCCTCAAATCAAAGTAACCGTAGAAGTCAAAGTGCTGCATTTGGTAAAGTTTCAGTTGACCTTGCTGCCCCAGGAGAGCGGATTTTATCGCTTGCACTTAATGATAAGTACCAACTGTCATCAGGCACCTCTTTGGCATGCCCGATAGTGGCAGGGACTATAGGATTGCTATATAGTTTACCTTGTAAAGGGTTAGAAGAATCGGCGATTAGCGCTCCTTCTGAAACAGCTAAAGTAATAAAATCATTGATGTTGAATAGCGTAGCCCCAATTTCTGATTTTGATACAATATCAGTTTCTGGTGGACAGCTTGATGCTTTTGAAACCATGAGAGAATTATATCTTTTCTGTGCAAGAGAGCTTCCAAAAAACACACCTACCATTAAATATTTTCCTAACCCAGTAAAGAATCAGTTAATAGTTGATTTTCCTGAACCAAATACTGAAATTCAGTCAATACGAATATTTGATTTTCAGGGACGACTAGTGCTTGAATTAAAGTCGATTTTGAGTGGTGAGGATATTAAATTGAATGTCCAGAAGTTACCGTATGGAATGTACTTCTTAGAAATTATTACACCCGAGGCATACTTCTCAGGGAAGGTCATAAAGCAATGAATCGTTTGTGTCTTTTATTGTCACTTTAAATCACTTAGAAGAGGAGGTGGTCTACGAATATCAAATACAAAATACAGGAGCGAATGATCTAGAAAACAGATGCTTTTGCGGTAGACATTTCAACTATAATTTTTGAACTACCTGAAACGGTAAACTTACCCGCAGGTAAATATGTTTTTGCTGTAGGAATAAAGGAACCACAAGTAATCATTGCTTTTAATTATGATAATAAACCAGATTTTGGTGGATGGGCATTTTTTGACTTTAATTCTGATGGATTATCCACTTGGATAAATGGTTCAGATGGCTCTTTTCCAACCTTAATGCTTCGACCTAATTTTCAAGCTGAAATGTCAACTAGCACACAAGAAGAATTACTAGCCAAAAATACACCACTGACAGTCTTTCCTGTACCCTTCAAAGATGAATTAAATATTTTACTAGAATACATGGCAGAAACAGAAGTCAATATTCAAATTTTTGATATGGCGGGTAAACAATGGACTGATTTCACAACCAGTCATCAGCAGTTAATCAACCAAAACCTAAGTGAATTACCGAATGGTTTGTATTTATTGCGGTTAAAAAGTAGTTTGTATCAGCGAAGTGTAAAAGTATTAAAACAATAAAGGGTTTTCTTATAAAAATGAAAACACCTGCTTTAGTATTGATTTGATTAGACATCGAGTCCAATCCAATCAAAAAAGGTTTTTAAAGGGTGAGCTAAAATAGATTTTCTCCGAAAATCTATTTTAGCTCACCCTTTAAATCCATTTTATACAGCCTTACATTTGAAGCACCGCCAATTTTTCTTTTTTAAATAGAAAGATAATTTCTTTTATCTATAATGGAGATAATTGAATTCTTTTTTATTCTATTATTATTCTTTTGTACAATGATTGATAGGAAAAATAAGAGATAAGTGTAAAAATGAAAATTTATTTATAGGATTTCTATTTATTTTTAAAAATAGAAGACTTGAAGTTGTATATTCGATGCTAAATATTACGAAAAATCGACATACTATGAAATTTTCAGATCCTTTTTTATTCTTATCTATTAGTATAAATATATTGATTTTTACTAGTTGTTGTATCTGTAAAGATGCAAATACTTTTCAACCTCCCAACCAATCAAATTGCATTACGAATTCAAAACAAATCGATGATAGATATACATTACTATTAAATTCGGATTCGATAATAGGTCTAGACAAAAAAGAATTAGGGCACTTTATTCGGATTAAATTAGCAAAATTATATCAAAAAGATACTGTGACAGATAGAGTCATGAGAATATGTGACTGTGGAAATTTAGTATTGATGGATAAAGATAGTGATATAATACCTAGTGATAGGGTAGCAACTGCTCGAACAAGACTAGAACAGAGTGGTGATGATGCTATACAGGGAATAGATTATGATTACGTTTTGGGTTTAGGTTTTCCTTATCCAGAAATAGAGTATAAGTACAAGTCTATATATGATAACAATAGTACTAAGCCTAATTCAAGAAAATTTCCAGTCAAGGTAGCTATTATTGATTCTGGTATGGACTATCAGCATGATGATTTAGTAAGTAATATTTCTGTAAATGAAAGAGGGGCTCCTATACCTGAAAGTAAGCAAGAATTATGTATAAAATACAATAAGTATGGAGTGAATATACTAAAGCCTGACTCTGATAATGATGATGCAGCTCAAGATAATTTAGGGCATGGTACTCATGTTGCAGGTATTGTTGTAGGAAAGGATAGTTATGCCGTTTCAAATAATCGTCTAAATAGAGATATTGGACTATTAAACATTAAGGTTTTTGATAGAGATAGTTCTAGTCTCTTTAGTGCAATTTGTGGAATACACTATGCGATTAGAATGAAAGCCGAGATAATGAATCTGAGTTGGGGTTTTTATACTCCTGATAAACCTGTGTTGTTAGAAAATGCTATAAAAAAAGCAAAAGAAAATAAAATCTTCATCGTTGCAGCAGCAGGTAATGATAGTATTGACATTGACAGATGCGAATTTTGGCCCGCAAGCTTTTCTACTTACTATGACAATGTAATTGCTGTCGGAGCTGCGGAAAAAAATGACAAAGAGCGTTATTTTTTTGCGAGTGATTATTCTAATTATGGTATAAAGACTGTGAACCTTACTGCCTTGGGAACGGGCATAAGAAGTACCATACCAGTAAAAAATAAATATGGCCTTTTAGATGGCACTTCAATGGCTAGCCCTGCGGTTAGTCGATATATAGCTTGGTTACTACTAGAAAAGAAAGGTAGAGATTATTATGATGTTCTAAGAATTCTAGATGGTCTTAATACTACTAATGCGCCAGAAGTAAAAGGGGCTGAGGAGAAAGTAGAAAAATCGATATTAGTACCATTAATTCCTTCTAATAATAACTAATAACAGATTTGAATAATTTTTGCAACCAGACCGTATTATTGCCATTTTTGGTAAGTTTCTTAATAGGATTTGCTACAACTTTATCTGCTAAAGATGGAATTATTTTATCAAATTTAGGTGATTCTTTATTGTCTATTCAGCAATATGATAAAGCCGAAAAATACTATCAAAAAGCAATTGAAATTTATAAAAAGTCCTCTAATTGGGATTCTTTAATTCAAATAGAGTTGAAGATTGTTTTATTAACGGTAGAGAGAGATTCGTTGGCTAAGGCTATACGACTCGGTAGAAATTTGGTTAAAAAAGCAGAAAACAAGTTACTTACTAAAAGTGAATTATTAGCGTCAATATATCATAAAAACGGTGTATTAAATTACTCTAATTATAATGATAGTTTAGCAATTTACTATTATAAAAAAGCAATTGAAGTCCGAGAAGGGAATAATAGTAGGGAGCAGGAAGTAATTGTAAGGGGGTACAGAAATATTGGAGAGTCTTATGAGTATCTTGGAAAAGTAGATAGTGCAAAATTTCACTTGGAAAAAGCATTTGATTTAATTCAAAGCCTAGATTCATTAACAGATACTTCATTAGAATTAGAGGTTTATCAGTTACTGGGTAGAATTTATCAAACTTACGGTGATTTAGATAAAGCTAAAGAATTTCTTAGTTACCAAATAAGATTTTATAATAATGAGGAAGTACTATCTTTGAAACAGCTAAAATCAAAGGCAACAGCATTAGGAGATTATGGAACAATTCTTCGAGATTTATTTCTTTTTAAGGATGCTGTGGATTCATTTTTAGGTGCTTTAGAAATTTTAAAGAACATACCTGATAGTGAAAATACAAAGGCAGATATCTTAAATAACTTTGGGACTTGTTACTATAAAATGAAAAGATATAAACAAGGATTATATGTTCTGATAGAATCATTAGAACTTAATCAAAAGATGGATAGAACCAAGTCGATTCAATTGAACTATTTGAATATTGGTCTTATTCAAAATAAAATGGGTAACTATCAAAAAGCACTTGATATTTTATTGAATAAGGTTCAGATAGATTTCCTTTCTGGTAAGTCTATGGTTTCTAGTCTTTATGATAATATTGGTGATGCCTACATTTCGTTAAAAAACTATAAAGATGGGATAAACTACTATAATAAAGCATTAGGTCTAGCTGCCAGAAATTTTAACCCACTTGAAATAAAAGATAATCCAACTATATTAGATATCAATATTCCTCGAAAAGACATTCTAACGACTTTTGCCTCAAAAGCTAATGCTTTAGACCTATTTTATGAGGTAGATAAAAATGCTAAGTATTTAAATGCGAGTTTTTTAACTTACCAAAAAATAGATTCTCTAATTACTAAAATTAGACAAAATTTCCTAGCCGAAAATTCAAAACTATCTTTAGTAAAAGAAACCAAACCAATTTATGAAAAGGCAATCGAAATAAGTCTGAAATTATATGAACTATCAAAAGAAGAAAAATACAAAAATGCAGCTTTTGATTTTATTCAAAAGAGTAAAGCAGTCACCTTATCAGAAGCCGTTAGGCACACCCAATCCACATCTTTTTTAGATGTCGATTTATCAAAAGAAAAGTATTTAAATATTGACATAAACCGCTTAACAGAAAAATCATATTCGACTGATGGCATCTCAGTTGAAGAGCAAGAGCAGTTAATCAATTTAAAGAATGAGAAAGAAAAATTTGTAAAGTATTTGGAACAGAATAATCCCGCTTATTTCAACTATAAGTATAATAATAAAACAGTAGATCAAGAAGAGTTGATAAATATTTTAGAGGAAGAAACGACTTTAGTTGAATTTTTCGTTGGAGATAGTACTTGTTTCGTTTCAACTTATATAACTGACAACCAACTAAATATTTATGAAATACCTATTTCGAGAAAAAGGCTATCGGAGTTAGTTAGTAATTTTACCAAAGCAATTTATAGCCCTTTTGTTGCTAATAAAAATAAGATATCCTTAAATGAGACAGATGCTACCTATGCAAATATAGGTCATGAATTGTATCGCCTTTTACTAGAGCCATTAAAGGTAAAAACAAAGAAGCTAATAATTATACCAGATGATATTTTGAACACCTTGCCTTTTGATGCACTACTAACTCAAAAAGTTCCTGAAGAATCAGTAGGCTATTATGGCAATAAAGTTGATTATAATTTTTTGCTTTATAAGCATGAGATAAGTTATAATTATGGGGTCAGCTTAATGAAACAAGCTAAAGCTCAGAATTACGCATCCATAAAAAATCAATTAGCTGTATATAGTACTCCAGATTTTATCAATCAAGTAGCTGAATTAAAGGAGGTTTTTGGAGATTGGGATGAATTTTTTAAAGTAATAAATAAGAAAGGTAATAATCAATCTTTTCAGGAAACAGCAAATACTTATAAATATATTCATCTGTCTGCTCATGGAATTTTGAATAATGAAGATGCAAACCGGTCTTATTTTAATATGAGTACTTCTGAGGATGATTTTATACCACTATATCTATCAACGCTATATAACATCCAGATTAATGCGGAAATGGTTGTTACAAGTGCATGTGATGCGGGTATTGGAAAGGTTTCTGCTGGAGAAGGTATTTTGAGTATGGCAAGAGGTTTCTTTTATGCTGGTGCAAAAAGTGTAATTACTTCATTATGGGAAGTACAAGATGGATTTACGGGAAAGTTACTTAAGAATTTTTATCAGAATCTAAAGGATGGAAAAGATAAGGGGGGAGCATTAAATCAAGCAAAACAAAATTTTATAAGAACTCAAGGTGATGACTTTGCACGACCCTATTATTGGGCAGCTTTTGTTCCCATTGGTAAAATGGAATCAGTTGAAATTCCATTTTTATTACCATTTAATGTGAAAGTTCTATTAGGGTTTGTTATGTCTTTTTTTATAATTGGATTGTCGAAGTTTTTAATTAATAACAATCAATCGCCAAGTGCTGTTTAACTCTTTATTTAATTTAATTGCTTTATTTCTATAGAAATCACTTTTTGAGTTTAAAAAGAATTCTAATTCTTGCTGAAAAATTGGACTCAATAAATTGTTCTTTCCAACATATGCCACTAAACGATTCCATCTAAGCTTGTTTTCATTTTTATAAATATTAGGAAGTGATTCAAAATCTTTATCTATTAATTGATTGAACTGATTAATTGATTCATCATATTTTTTCATTTCGAAAAGGTTATAAGCCAATAAGACTTGAGCTTCAAAATAGTCATTATTCTCTAATGGAACCTCTTCTAATATTTTCAGTGCTTTCTCATAATCTTTATTGAAAAATGCTTTTTTACCTAGATTAAAGTTTCCTTTTGAGGGATTTTTCATTGATTCATTACTTAGTGGAAATTCTATGGAATTTTTTGCTATTGCTTGCGAAGAATAATACTCATTCGCCCACCAAAAACTAACCAAAAATAAAAGTACTGCCGCAGCCGCAGCGTATCGACTAAAAATATAGCTGATTAAACCTCGTTTTGTAGCTTGTTGTAATTCCTCCTTCTCATCCATCTCCTTCCCCTTCTCCCTAAATCGCTCCAAAACAGCCGAACTCCTATCATACCGAACAGCCTCCCCAATAGTCCCATCATCCAATAAATTCCCATCCATCTCCTGTCCCATTTGCTGAAAATGCCGCACCTTATCACTCAATTGATGCAATCGAATACCATTTAAAATCAACTCTTGTTCTTCAAAAAGTGCAGCAAATGCAGGTTCCTTAGCCAATCTTTCCTGAAAAGTCGCTACTTCTGACTCAGACAGTTCCTGTCGGAGAAAACCATCTATCCATTCCATATCAGTTTTTGAGTTAAGCATGTTTAGACATTTTTTGCCATTGGTCATTGACCAATTTTTTTAGGCGTTTATTGCACTTGTATTTTCTAGATTTGGTGGTATCCACATTGGCAAAATCTAGTAGTTTAGTGATTTCTGGAATCGACCGTCTTTCAAAGTAAAATAGCTCTAAAATAGCTTTACAGGCAGCGCCCAATTCTTCTAGTTTGCGAATCACCAGTTTTAATTTCTGTTCATAAGTATCCGTCGGGATTTCCTCAGCAATGTGGTGAATTAGGACCTTTTCAATATCCACGGGAACATCCTTTTGTTTTCTTCTCCATTCGCTGACTAAATTTTGTCCAACGCCTAGTAAATAGCTTAAAGGTTTAACCGTTAGGCGGGTCAATTTGCCAGATAGGATATTCTCATAGAAAATGGAAACCGAAACGGCGTAGATATCTTTCGCCTCTTCCATTGGACATTGGTACTTCTTGACCAATTGAGAAATAAAGGCATTTCGATTGTCTGTAAAAACTTTATCTAAAACCACCATATCACCCGAGCGAATTTGTTGGATAATGATAGCGTAAGAATTGGGTGTATTCATAAGTGTATGTGCCTATTTAAAAAAAGTAACCAATTTTTTTCGGATAGCTAGGTTACTTTTTAAGAATGTCTGCATAAGGTAGTGAAAAGCAGCAAAAAACTAAACTTTCTACCACCAAATAAAAGTGGTTATTTTTTTAACCTAAAAATTAAATCATGGAAATACGAATAAAAAACTAAATACTTTAAATTGAAATAACAATAAAAAGTTGAAATAAAAATTAAGCAATATAACAAGTTTGGACTAGTACTATAGCTAAAAGGAAAGGACAAAATCACCTTTTCTGCCTGGTATTGCTATGCAAAAAATCAAGAATAAGCTAACAGCAATTGCGCTGTTCAGCACTACTCAACTCATTTTTTTAACCTAAAAATTTTTATCATGAAATTTATTATCACAGAAGATGTAGCACACATGTAAATGTCATTATGGAGTTGCTTTATGCAACTCCATTTTTATATATTTATTAATATGTTTTGATAGCCATTTTTTATAATCATTTGGAATTTCTGCTTGTTGAATTAATAAATCATGCAGATTCGTTAAATCTTTTTGAGTAGCTTCCTTTTCTATCAGGTTTATAAATCTTTTTGTAAAATTTATAAAGTTTAAAAATCCCATTCTCTTTCCTGGGGACAATATTTTTTTTCTTTTAATAAATTTTGAGAAACTTTCAAGGTCGGCGTAAATTATGCCTTTATAATTCACATCCAATAAATAGCATTCAAAAGCCGCTTTTAACTTTAAACTTCTTTTAATTACTTCCACCGTTGTCAAATTTGTTGATACCATGCTAGAAAGAAGCCTCAAGCAATTTTCAAACTCCTCTTTGTAAAAGAAAATATTTGCATTAGCAATCGACAAATAAATAGTTTTTTGAGGTTGATATAGTCGATAACTTTCTTTTCTTATAAAGTTATCAGCCCATTTGATTTCATTTACTTTTAATGCAGAGACAACAATATTGATAAAACTAACATTAGTTAGTAAGTTTTTATAGAAGATTGCTCCGTCGGATATACCTAAACGATATAATTCAAACATGTCTTTAGAGGTTTCCCTTCCTTTGTGCGCTGCATCGATGCAATAATTTATAAGTAGTCTAAGTAATAAGTTTTTTGATTTTTTGTCAATCTTTTCATAAATACTAACAAATTGAGTTTTTAACTCAATATAAATGTTATTGGCTAGTGCTTTATCCTCTTGCAAAAGTAACTTAACGGCATTTTCAAAAGTAGAATGAATAGTCTCATTATATTCTTCTGGAGAATGCTTTCTTAGATATTCCACGTAATTTTTGATATTATTTGGTAGCCTAAGATTATATTTTTTACGAAAAGAGAGCCATTCAATTGTATATAACAGTTTTTGGTGTAGGTAGAATTTTTCAAGTATTTCAGTACAGGCTGCTAAATTTTCAGGATATTGATTTTCCTCTACATGCCATTCATTAAAATAGGCTTGATGGTGTATGGATAATTTTTGCTTTAATGCTTGAGAAGTTAAAAAATGGGTAGCACCAAAGGATTGTTGTAACGCTCTATTTTTTTTCTCAAATTCATCCTTTATTCCTTTTTCAAGATAAGCATCCCCTATTTCTTTTCTGAATCTAAAATCATCGTTTTTAAATCGTTCGATGGCTAAAAAATCTTCTACTAACTTTAATAACTTTGACCGTAGCTGCCGTAAGTTATTTTCATTAAATGCTTCTTTGGGATAGGTAGCCTTGAATGCTTTTTCTTTAGTGAATTTAGCGGAATCAAAACTAGGAGCATATTTTTTCAAATACTTCCATAAGTTAATAATCCGCTTATTTGTATTAAAATAGGGGGATATGACAAATTTATCAAATGCCTTTAGTTCATTAGTATCTAGCTTGCTTAATAGTTGGATTAATTTGGTATTTCGCATGGCCTATATTTTAACAAATTTCATAGAATTCTTATTTAAAAAAACTAACTCTTTAAGTTTTAATTCAAAATATGGAATGTCAAATTTTATATATTTTTAAATACAATTTTATGTTATAATATATTGAATTTGAGTGAATTATAATTTGTTCTTTATGTTTTTCAATAAATTA
>CALLVC010000467.1 GCA_938010785.1 uncultured Saprospiraceae bacterium | reverse complement strand
GGCAAAATTGATTAAGAAATCGATATTCGTAATCACGGCAAAAATACCACTGAATAGTAATAATAGATATTGCCATGCACTCACTTCTATCCATTGAGTCGTCAACCAACTTAAAGCCAATGCAATCACAGCAGCTATTCCGGTATGCTTCCAAAATTTACTGGCATTCTTTGCAAAGTTGATTTCTCTAAAACGGAAATATTGAGCCAAACCAGATAAAAAGCCAATGAATACGGCTATCCACATCTGGTATTTATTATGATGTTCTTCTTGGTCTGTAATCGTAATGTCCATATGAGCAGGGTCGAAAAAGGACATGATTTTATTATAAACAGGTAAGGAAGTTCCTAAAGTAATGAGGACCGCAGAAAACAATAAAACCAAAGCCCCTAAAAACATCCAAAATTCTTTGGAGGTACTTGCTTCTTCTTTCACAGGTGCAGGAATTGCTTTCGCTTTAATGGCATACATTGCTAAGCCCATTACCATAAAAGTGCCAACGAAAGCCACTAATTGCCACTCTAACCCCATTTCTGTAAAAGCATGTGCAGAAGTATCTCCTAAAATTCCACTTCTCGTTAAGAAAGTAGAATATAAAATCATAGGAAAAGAAAGTAGGTAGAATAAGTAAGTACTCTTGATAGAATATCCTGTACTTCTAGCCACTTGATTGGTATGAATGCCCGCCAATAAAACTATCCAAGGAACTAAAGACATATTTTCAACAGGGTCCCAAGCCCAATAGCCGCCAAAAGAAAGCGCTTCGTAGGCCCAAGCTGAACCCATCAAAATTCCTGTACCCAAAATAAACCCACAGAACAATGCCCAAGGCGTTACAGGTTTTAACCAAGCCTTATGTTGATTGGTCCACAAACCTGCAATCGCATAACAAAAGGGAACAACGGTAGAAGCAAAACCTAAAAACAAGGTAGGCGGATGAATGGTCATCCAATAATTTTGTAACAGCGGATTCATCCCCGTCCCATTTATCAATTCTACATATTCAAGATTATTAAACAAAGGCATCCCAACTATATCCATCTCTCTCAAAAGCATCAGCGGATTACTACCAATTTTTAATTCTGTTTCCCCAACATAAATAAAAATCCCTAATAGCATGGTCCCAATAAACATTTGCACTAACGACAATACACTTAATACAGGTGCTTCCCACTCTTTCGCTTTTTTAATTAAAATAAAACCCAAGATGATATGCCAAAACATCCATAGTAAAAAACTACCCTCTTGCGCTTGCCAAAAAGCAGAAAAGATATATTTAAAAGGCAATTCATCAGAAACATGGCGTTGTACATATTGGTATTCGTAATACTGATTGACCATAATGTAAAACAATACCCCGATAACCGTAAGGAAACTTATCCCATGAATTAAAAAGGAGGCACGACCAATCTTACGCCAGCCCAAAGCCTCTTCTACATTTGCTCGTCGTTGTGTAGCAAAAAAATAGGCAACCGCCGCAATAATACTAGCCACAAAGCCTAATACAATCGCAAATCGACCTAATTGTCCTGGAAGTAAATGTTCGCCTACGTATTCCATATGATTAAGGATTGAAGGGTTAAAGGAGTTAAATACTCAATAGTTTGAATACAAAACCTGCTTCAACTTTATATTTTCTTGGGTGAATTTTCAAATTTTGCACAAAGATAGGCTAGAAAGTAGAAATGCGTAAGGAAAGGAGATAAATATGACGGAAAAATAGCACGGTATAAAGGCGGAAAGGCAGAAGGGCTAATAGGCAGCAAGGTTATAGATATAAAATTTAATAGCAATTTCAAAAAAAACTATCATTTTAATTGGCTTTACACCATAATAGAAAATAGAATGCGAGAAACTTGTCCCAGCGGGACAAAACATTGGTAATGGTCCATAAACGAGAAAAGCCACAAGTCGGGGGAAGACTTGCGGCTTTCTTGTCTTTTAAACAGCAATCAAATAACCTAGAAACAATTAATAAGAGATGAAATCAATAAGGGGTGTAATTAATCGCTTTAGTTATTAGACTGATATAAAAAAGGATATATATTTTTTAGTCAACTTATCGTATCGCTATAAAATAAAAAAACTCCAACGAGGACGTGCCCCGTTGGTAGTTGACTGCGATGCAATAAAGACTACTTTTGCCCAGGAATTAAAATGATATACTTCTTTTAGGTAAATGCAGCATGCAGTTAGCTGATTTACAGTAAATCATTTTAAGAGAATAAAAAAGGTGTATAAATTAAAAGGAAGCTGGCAATACGACCAGCGGAAAGTAGCGTACTACTTCCGTCAAGGTCTGTATTGAGTTTTGGTTGTTTCTTTCTTGAGTCCGTCCTATTGTCCAAAATGGTAGTTTAGAACCGATTTTTGAATCGGTACTAAACTACTCATAAGGTTTTAATAGGGACTCGTAATGGTTTAATTCTTTTAGGATGATTATCCTACTTTTGGATACGTTCGCTTAATTCTGGCGTTCAAGTTCATTTCAGGAGAAATGTTCATTTGTTCTCTTCTTAGAACTTGGTTTAAATCTTCGCCTACTTTTGTTACTTGTGTTTGATACTTAATACTGTTCATCGGTGTTGTTAGAATTTAATGTAAGTGGATTATAATAATATAAATATAAGAGCAATCTAAAATGTAAAAGTTCAAATGATAAAAGTACCTCACTTTTAAGCTTCTAACATTCGTTAGAAAGTAATTGAACTTTTCAATTTTAAATTTAAGATTTAAAATTTTTAATTTATTTGTGTGTGTGTAGTTTCCCGCGATGTCAAAGTCAAAATCCGTGTGACCTTATCTTTAGATAATTAAAACAACGGTCTGGCAAAAAAACATTTTCTTTGTTCAATCTCAATAATCAAATTGAAGTTAATTATGGAGATGGATGTTCCTTTCGGCTGCAAAACTTAAATTAGAACTTTTTCTAACCTAAATTTTTGTTAAGTTTCTTCGCCAGACCGAGTTGATCAGCTCATGCAATCTTTACAATCATTTTGATGAAACAAATATAAGGGGTAAAATAGGATAGAATCCACTTGGTTGAAGTGAAATGGGAAAAGGGTGAAGTGAAGTAGATTTTAAAGTTTAACGAAAGCCTTTTTACAAAAAAAATAGGGCAAAAAGCTTGAAACGTATGATATAAGTAATGCGGATTGATTAATCGGGTAAAATTTTTAGCTTGAATTTTTTCGATAGTTTTCGCCAAAAAATCAATGCATAGCACCCGCTACGGATTAATTTTTGGTAAAAAATAGCGGAAAAAGGCTGCTAAAAATTACCCGATTAATTGAGCTGCATTACTTAATACTCCCGTAAGAAAGTTTTTGACATTAAAAAAGGGCGATTGGTTGAATTGAAAATTGTATAATTTTGGCTTTTTTGAAATTTTCATTTATATAACAACAAAAAATCAATCGTTATTCTTTTATATGAAATAAAAAAATACGTTATTTGGCATAGAATTTTTTTTAAAATCCAATTTTCAGCAAATGAAGCAACCTATCACATTATTTATCGTCTTCCTCTTTTCCTTTTCAGCTTTCGCCAACAATCCTAATTATGCAGTTGATAATATTCCAGATTCTCTTTTAGAGAATGTGCATACGGTCATTCGATATCAACACCAGCAATATATAGTGGAGTCCGTAGGAAAAGCTACTGAAAAAGTCAAAGCTGCCATTACTATAGTCAATAATAAAAGTACCTATGACGATTTTAGAGTGTACTACGACCAATTTACCAAAGTTGGAAAAATCAAAGCTAGAATATATGATGCCACTGGAAAAAAAGTCAGAGATATTAGTAAATCAGAAGTAAATGATTATGCCGCCTTTGACGGTTTTTCCTTATATAATGACCTCCGACTAAAACACATTGACTTCACCTATGGTAGTTATCCATACACCATAGAATACGACTATGAGATTAGCCATAATGGCCTACAAAGCTATGGTTCATGGGTACCTCAACAATATAAAACTAGTATAGAAAATAGTATTTTCGAATTTATGATTCCCGAAAATATGGATTTTCGTTACAAAGCCTTTAACCTACCTCAAGCCCCTGAAATCAAAAATGAAGAAGGACAAAAAAAGCATATCTGGCAATTGCAGCAAAAAGTAGTGGTGCCTAAAGAAGCCAATACACCTAACACTTATCAACCTTTACCGATATTAAGAACGCTGCCTAATGATTTTGAAGTAGATGGCTATAAAGGAAATATGGAAACATGGCAATCCTTCGGTCAATTTATGTATGAGTTAAATAAAAACCGAGATAATCTTTCTCCTGCAATGGTTGAAAAAGTGAAAACGTTAACTGCCGATGCTACCACACCACAAGAAAAGATTGAAGTACTCTACAAATATCTGCAAGACAACATGCGCTACGTAAGTGTTCAATTAGGAATTGGAGGATGGCAAACTTTTGATGCCAATTATGTAGAAGAAAATAAATATGGGGATTGCAAAGCCTTAACCAATTTTATGAAAGGCATGCTCAAAACAGCAGGTATCAAAGCATATGCATCATTAATAGCCGCCGGTGAGCAACGCATTGAAATAAAAGAAGATTTTACCACCCCGTATTTCAATCATGTAATCTTGCACGTACCTTCTGAAGAAGTATGGTTAGAATGTACCAGCACCAATAATCCAGTAAATTATTTGGGGGCAAGTACAGAAAATAGGCCGACACTACTCATTACGGAACAAGGAGGGGTTTTAACAAAGACACCTGCCATTACGAATAATACTCAAATAGGCAAAACAAGTATTAAACTAGGCGAAAATGGTTCTGCGACGGTGAATACTACAACTAAATTAACGGGAAAGCTCCACGAAGTTTTTCGTTATCTCGTTCACAATTATTCTCAAGAAGAACAAGAAAAATGGTTTACCAAAAATCAGGAGTTTCCAACTTTTGAGATAGAAAAATTAGACTTATCGGCAGCAGACAATGCTTCAGAAGCGGATTGCGATTATACCCTTAAAGTAAATCGTTATGCTACCAAAGCTGGGAAAAGATTGTTCGTTCCATTGAATTTAGTCAATCAAATGAACAGGTCTTTACCCAAAGATAATAATAGAAAACAACCAGTAGAGTTTGAATTGGAGTATGAAGATAAAGATGAAATCATTTTCCAATTACCATCTAGTTACAAAGTGGAAAGTATGCCTAAAGGTGTCGAAAAAATAACATCTCCATATGGTACTTATTCTGTTGAAATTACTGAAAAAGAAGATACCGTAATCTACAAACGCTCTCTAAAAATAAATGCGGTAAAAGTACCTGCAGAAGAATACGAAACCTTGAGAGAATTTTATAAAAAGATTTCCAAGTTGGATAAGACTAAACTGGTTCTGGTCCAAAAGCCAGCCTAATGCTTGAAATTTTGCAGCTTAATGCCCCGAGTAAACTTAATTCAAACAAATTTTTAAACATCCAAACTAACATTTAATGAAACAAATATTAAGTTTTTGGCTATTCACATTTATTACCTTAACGGTCAACTATGCACAGGGCGAAAAGATAAATTATGGAACCATAGAAGAAGCCGACCTAACCATGACCTCCTATCCATTAGACAGTAGTGCCGCTGCGGTCATTTTATATGACAAAGGGTCTACAGATTTAGATTATGACAAAGGGTTGGGGGAATTTCAATATATCTTTGAACGACATCTACGAATTAAAATACTAGATAAAGCAGGCTTAAAATGGGCTGATTTTGCGTTCAATTTATATGAAAGTGGGCGTAGCAGAGAAAAAATTTCAAAATTTAATGGCACTGTTTATACGCTCAAAGATGGAAAAGTTGAAGAAACTAGTGTCAATAGCGATGACCTATTATCCGAAAGAATCAGCGAAAATAATGTACAGAAAAAAATTGCTTTTCCAAAAGTACAAGTAGGCTCTATTATAGAATTAAAGTACAGTAAATACTCTCCTTTCTATTCTAGCTTGGTTGATTGGCAATTTCAATATGAAATACCAGTTAGGTATAGTGAATACCAAATTTATCACCCAGAATGGTTTACTTATAAAACAAAATTTAAAGGGTATGATTTACAATACCTAACAGCTCTGGATTTACCCACTGAAAATAGTAGTGTAACTTTTAATAGAAGAATAGAAGGTGATGCTACTTATGGTGCTAGTAGTAGATTAGACTATAAAAGAATGCGTGCTGGGTGGGTAGCAAAAGAAATGCCTGCCTTTGTCAAAGAAGCTTATATTTCTACTGTAGATAACTTCTTAGTTTCCGTAGATTTTGAGTTAGCAGCGACCAATCTTCCTGGTGCCAATTGGACTTCCTACAGCAAGACTTGGGAAGAACTAGGCTCCACCATGATGGAGTCATTGTACTTTGGTAAACAAATGACTAAGGGAAAAACAAAATTTGTGGCCGATGAAGTAAAAAGTGCGATTGCAGGTAAAACAAAGCCGATAGAAAAAATTTCAGCTATTTACACCCACTTAAAAAGTAAGATGGCTTGGAATGATTATCAAAATACTTTTGCTACTTCTTCGCTAAAAGAAGCTTACAAAAAAGGAAAAGGTAATACTGCCGATATTAATCTAACCTTATTGGGCATGTTACGTCATGCAGGTTTTACAGCCGACCCAGTTCTATTAAGTACCAAAGGTAATGGGTTTCTCAATCCACTTTTCCCTACGCTTCGTCAATTTAATTATGTGATTGTAAGAGTTGAAGTAGAACCGGGAAAATATATGCTCTTGGACGCCACCAATAAAGATTTACCAATGAACTTATTGCCTACAAAATGTATCAATGACCAAGGATTGTTGGTCCGTTCTGAGGGTATTAAGTGGATAGACTTAAAGCCTACAGGCAAATACAACCTAACTCGCGCCTTCGATTTATCGCTGAACGAAGAGATGGAATGGGAAGGAAGTATGAAAGTCAGATGTAAAGATTATGCAGCATACAATATGCGAGAAACGTATGTAGCTGAAGACAATGAAGCGGCTTACATTGCCTCCATAGAATCGGATAACGAAGGCTTAAGTATCGAGGATTCAAAAATAGAAGGTATGAATGATATTACTAAAGGAGTGAAAGAAAGTTATAAAGTTAATTTTAGCAATCAAGTAATGGACGGAGGCGACCTGCTCTATTTCAATCCAATGCTTACGTTCGCTTCAGATGAAAATCCATTCAAATTAAAGGAAAGAACTTATCCTGTAGATTATCCTTATCCACAAAGTAAAGTTTACTCTATTCAATATACGATACCAGAAGGATATGTAGTAGATGAAATGCCAGAAGCAAAGCAAATCGCCCTACCTGACAAAGGAGGTCAATTTTCTTATTCGGTAAAAATACAGGGAGACAAAATTATGGTTTTAAGTCAATTTAAAATCCATAAGAATCTGTTCTTACCAGAAGAATATCAAGCGCTCAAAGAATTTTATAATATCATAATCAACAAACATTCCGAACAAGTCGTCTTGAAAAAGGCGTAAACAAATCAGTAAGTTCAAAAAATCATGGTGGTTAAAAATCACCATGATTTTTTATTTTAACCGTCTAAAACTGTCAATCTTCCAATTTTTTCCGTCTTCGTATTTCTACATTCCTTATATTTGTTGCTAGAAACTCACTCCTCAGACTATTAACGAATTAATCTAAAAGTAAAGCTATGAAGTTAAATATCCTCACATTCCTATTCCTACTAGTAGGGATTACCCAATCCTATGGGCAAATAGAAGATGATGCCCGTTTCAACGATTTACCCCCCAAAGCAGAATATGGTAGATGCTACGCAAAGTGTAAAACACCAGATATTTATGAGACTTTCTCTCGAAAAGTTTTAGTGGAAGAAGCTTACGTCAAAACGACAACCATACCTGCCGTTTATCAGACCGTAGAAAAGCAAGTAATGCTAGCAGAAGGTGGCATCAATTACAAAACTATTCCTGCGACCTATAAGACAGTAACCGATAAAGAATTAATTGAACCAGAACAAACAATTGTAAATATCATTCCTGCTAAATATGAAACTAGAACTAGAAAAGTTTTAGTAAAAGAAGAATCAGGAGAATGGGTCAAAAAGAAAAAAGACCCCAATTGTTTTTCAGATAATCCAGAAGATTGTTTAATTGCTTGCTATGAGAAGATACCAGCAATTTATAAAACAGAAACTTACGATGTGATGGTCTCCCCAGAAGAAACAGTAGAAAGAATTATTCCTGCAAAATATAAAACCATTACGAGACAAGTAGTAGATAAACCTGAAGACGTAATAGAAATGCCTTATGACCCAATCTATAAAACGGTAAAAGAAAAAGTAATGGTTGTTCCAGAAAAGATAAAAGAAGAACCAGTACCTGCAGTTTACAAACAAGTAATGGAAAAGCGCTTAGCTAAAAAAGGTGGTTACACGGTTTGGACAGAAATTCTATGTGCCAATAAAACGTCCTCTTCTACTATTCGAAAAGTGCAAAGAGCATTGCGAGCAGAAGGGTACAGTATTGGCGTGGCAGACGGCGTATTAGGAACGAGAACACAAGCGTCCTTAAAGCAATTTCAAATTGATAATAATCTACCTATTGGAAATTTAAATATCGAAACACTAAAGTCTTTAGGGATTCCTCATTAACAAACGTTACTTAGAATTTAAGTAAACATAAAGAAAAACCATGGTGCGTAGTGCCTTGGTTTTTTCATTTTTAGACATATCTCTTAGGCAATCACTAAAAAGTTAGTACACGGTAACAAACAAGAACACAGCATTTTTTAATTTATCTTAATAAAAAAAATGTCGACAAATAAGTTATTTTATTGCTAATTAATTTGGTAGTTAAAGCTTAATTATAGTAATTTGGCGCTTATTATTGCAAGCTAAACAAAGTTCAAAGACTATAAATTAAAAGAAACGACAGAGTGTTGCAACAGATAATCAGTTCACTACTATTCCCTCACAATCATTAATAAGGTTGGAAATAGAATTACCACCAACTCTTTCAAAATCCCTTGTTTTAATATAATTAATTGCAACATTAACACTTATTTAAAAGTAATATGTTTTTATAATACTTTTAATAAAAGTGTGACTTGTTAGAGAGTATTTGCGTCTATTTATAGAACCTAAATATTATTATTTTATTAACAATTTCACAAATCAACTAAACTATGAAAGTTTTTACTACACTAAGTGTGTTTTTATTAGCTTTAATGTTCACAACAACAGTAATTGCACAAGAGCAAGACATACCATTCGATGATTTACCACCAACACAGGAATTTGGTAAGTGTTATGCAAAATGTAAGGCTGCTGATGTTTACGAAACAGTAAGTCAGCAAGTATTGGTAAAGGAAGCTTCTACAAAATTAAGTAAAGTAGCAGCAGTTTACGAAAATGGTTCAGAAAGACTAATGGTAAAAGAAGGAAGAACTGATTATAAAGTAATTCCAGCTAAGTACACGACTGTTACAGAAAGAGTAATGGTTACTCCTGAGCAAAGAAGAGTAAGAACAGTACCAGCAAAGTACAGAACTGAAACAAGAAGCGTTTTAGTATCTGAAGCTAGAGGTCAATGGGTAAAGAAAAAGAAAGACCCTAACTGTTTTTCTGACAATCCAGAAGATTGTTACATTGCTTGTTATGAAGAAGTACCTGCAAAGTATAGAACTGAGAAGTACCAAGTTTTAGACCAGCCTGCAACAACAACAGAAGACATTATTCCTGCTAAGTATGAAACAGTTACAAAGCGAGTACTTTCTGAGCCTTCAAAGGTGATTGAAATTCCTGTTGATCCGCAATACAAAACGGTTTCAACTAAGGTATTAGTAAGTCCTGAAGCAGCAAATGAAGTAGTTATTCCTGCTGAATACAAGACAGTAAATGAAAGAAGATTAGTTAGAAAAGGTGGTTACTCTGTATGGACAGAAATCCTTTGTGCATCTAAAACTTCTAGCTCAACTGTAAGAAACGTACAATCTGCGTTAACAGAAAAAGGCTACACAGTTGGACCAATTGATGGTGTTATGGGTTTACAAACTCAAACTGCATTAAAGCAATTCCAAACGGATAATGGCTTACCAATTGGTAACTTAAACATTGAAACATTAAAAGCATTGGGTCTTAAGTTTTAATTCCCATTGAAAAATAAATTGGAACTTTACAGACAATAGGAGGGTCATTTATGACTTATTGTTAGTATAGAACCTACACGTGGTTTTGAAGCGAAAGGAGTTATCCTTTCGCTTTTTTTTTGCCCTTTTGATTCCTTTAAAACGCGATAAAAAATAAAATCACTTATTTTTGCATTGTTGGGGATAATGAAGTTCCTAATTTATTCAGAAACAAATCATATAGTAATGAAGAACATAGTATTATTCTTTTTTGCAGCAGTACTAATTTTACCTGCTTGTAAAAACAAGACGACTAAAAATGCCATGAAACATGGCGAACGATTAAAAGCCTCTATTAATGATTTTGAAGAAAATCGTCAGGCATTATCTGTGAAATTAGTTTCCAGTTTAGAGACAGCGGAAGCAAAACTAACCGAAGAAAATCCAGATTTGCCAAAAGTATCTAAGGATTTTGAAAAGGAATGGTCAGGTATTCAAAAGAGATACAAAGGCTTCAAAAGTGATTTCGAAAGAGTAGGCACTACCTCAGAAGCCTATTTTGCTAAATTAGATGAGTTGGTTAATAATATCAATAAAGAATCACTTAGAAACACTGAATTAGCAAAAAACAATGTATTGCGTCAGAAGTGGGATAAATCTTATCAAGAAGCAGCAGTAAGTATTGAAAAAGTAACACAAGTATTAGAAGCAGGAAATGATTTTCATATGGTCTTAGTGGCAAGTTCTATTCGTCAAAAGTTAGAACAAAATGTCGGAGAATTAAATCTAATTGCTGCCCAAGCAAAGGAGCTTTTAAGTGATTTAGAGGCATTCACTATGGCAGGCAGAGAATTGGTGGAAGGGTAATTGGGAAGGCTGAGAGGCGGAAGGGCGGAGAGGCGGAAGAGCGGTTAGGCGATTAGGCTTTTTTGCCCTTTTTTCTTTTAGGTTGTTCTTTAAAATCTCAAAGTGTAGTGGCGGTGGTAGTGATAGTAGCAGTAGCAGTCTTAAGCGAGTTGAAAATTGTAAAAGCAACAATAGATTAATCATCGTCTACCTAGCCTTTCAGCCTCTCCGCCTTTCAGCCTCTCCGCCTCTCCACTACTCCTCAAAACTATATCGTACCGTCAACTCCATCGTATTACCAAGCAATTGAGCTTGTGTGCTCAAGGCAAAATCATAGCCAAATCCAAGTGATAAGCGCCCATCTAAATACCCAATTCCATTTCCTACAATAAAACCGACCTCTAAATGGGCCAAATTCGTGGTACCACTTCCGACACCTAGCCAAAAAATATCTTGGAAGAAATATTTAGCATTGAAATCCAATGTAAAAGGAGCATTCTGCAAATATTTGGCCCACGATGACAAAGCAAAATAACTCGTTTTATCTTTATTTAAATAAATGTTAGCACCTGCTAAGGCATAATAATGCCTAGCTCGGGTTAGTTGGTATCGTCGATTATCGGAGGCAAAAACATTGGTAATACCAAAAGTTTGAGGCACAGATAAGCCTGCATAAAACCAATCATCGTATTGATAAAAAAGGCCAACACCAAAATCGGGAATTATTTTATTACCATCTTGAGCAGAGAGAATATCATTCTTTTCTAATAATCTGATTTCAGATACTTTTACGCGATATTGTACCAAACCAGCATTAATACCTGCTGAGATAAAATGCTTCCGATTGAATTGTAGTCGATAAGCAAATTGTCCATAAGCTCCGGTCAGACCAATCGCTCCTGTTTTATCATTCAATAATTGTCCACCCACTAGAATCGGATGATTATCAGGCATCCAAGTCCCAGCAAAACTTTGTGTTTGTGGTGCATCTTCTATACCAACCCATTGTTGCCTATAAGTAGCTTGTAGGGTTAACCTGTAAAAATCATCGACCAAAAAATCAGGAGAAACAGCGGCAGGATTTAATAAACTCCAATTATTCGAATAATTGATAAAGGTGGGTAATTGTTGTGCTTTTAGTGGCATAAAACCAATCAAACAAAAAACTATGCAACTAGTAATTACGACAAGTTTGGGAAAATAGAGGATATTTTCTTGGTGTTCAAATTTCATAGTTTTGTTTTTATAACACAATTTTTGAACTGTGCTGGTGTTGTTCTTTATACTGAATACTACGATTACTGTGTCTACCTAATAATATAAACTCGCCCTTTTAAAGTTTTTTTATTCGTCACATCCGTTTTCAAGACATAATAATAAGCGCCTTCTGGAAGACCTGCATTATTATAACTTCCGTCCCAACTATTTTTATAAGGACTCGCGTGGAAGACAAGATTGCCCCATCGGTCAAATATCAACAACTCATTTTCCTTATGATTTTCTATCCCTTCAATTATCAACCTATCATTGACACCGTCATTATTTGGTGTAATTCCATCAGGAACATAAACACCAGGGTCCAATGGGTCTAATAGCACATTGATACTAACCGCTCCAGTATCACATAACATTGGACAAGTCGGCGTTTCAAAACAAAGCAAATAGTCAAAAACCGTATTTCCCTTAAAACCATTAAACAACCGACGATAAGAAAAATTACCATCCTCATCCAGTTGGTCTATTGTTCCTTGATGTGTTTGATTTAGTTGTTCTATCCAGATAGTGTGTTCTTCTGGAATAATATCATTTTCTAATACATTAAAATCGAGAATAACTTCGTCTTCTGGTAATACCAAAACATCATTAATCGCTAGTGCATTTGGTCGATATAAAATCACTACAGAATCTTTTTCATAATTGGGACAATCATCGGTTGATAATTCCCAGTAAAATACATTCTGCCCTTCTTGCAAGCTACTTACGGTAGTTTTAGGATTTGAAGGTTCTTCTATAAAAGTCCCTCCTTCTGTTGTCCTAGACCAAACGCCAAATCCAAACTCAGGAGCAGTTGCATCCAATTGAAACACTGGATTTCCACAAGAAATAGTATCCTCCCCTGCAACGGCTTGTCCCGAAGGAATCGTCACGATAACTGAAAAGTCTTCAGAAGGTAAAGACGCACATCCATCTTTCACTACTGCCACTCGAAAGTCTCCTGAATAATCCGCATCAACAGGATCAATTAATAATTGCGCAGTAGGGGTTTCAATAATTTCGATGGGGGTTTCCCAGATGTATTTATCCGCTCCAGTCAAACTAGTCGCTGCTAAAGCCAAAGCCGCACCGGGGCAAATACTTTGCGTCCCAGAAATAGTTAAAGCAGCTGGAATAGGTGAAAAGGTTACAGGCGTCCCCTCCCCTACTGATAAGCATAAATCCTCAAAATCAATAGATTCATCTTTTCGGTTAGCAGCTACAGGAGAGACATAGTAAGTTTCATTAAAATTTAATGCTGCTGAAAACGCAAAAGTTGGGGTATCAGAAGTGGCAAGGACAGTTCCTAAACCATTTGGTTGATTGTGCAAAACAAAAATCAAACGGTCATTTCCATCTAGTGCTTCGTCTCCTAAATGAGTAATTTCTGCTATTTCAGAGCCACAAATATTAATAGGAGTAACATCAACGGAGCCTGCATTCGTGGCACAACCACAGTTATGTTGACCAGTAATTTGAACAGTTTGACAATTATTTTCATCAATCACTTGAAAGCCATAAGCACTCCCACTTGGAATCCATTCGCTGGTAAAAACACTATCTACTAATGTTCCTTCAAATCCTTGATAACTATAAGGTCGGGTCCCACCTTTGACCTTAATTTTCACTTGATAATTTTCTAAATTATCATCACATAAAGTATCTGCAATCAATTCAATTTGTGGAGCAGCAAAAACAGAAACATCTGCTGTGCCGACCAAAGTAGCTGGGCATCCATTTTTATCAGACATACTCAACAAAGAATAAGTACCACCTTCGTCATCTTTTACTTCAATTTTAAAATCATTTAAAGAAGTCATTACTGGTCTTTGTGGTTCACCGTCCAAAGCATAAATCACTTCAAAAGGAGCTGTTCCACTTAGTTGTAAAGAAAGTTCTCTAGTAGCCCCTTCGCACCTATCACCACTTCCTAAAAGAATGGCCCGAGGTTTAGCAAATACTTCTACCTCGACTTTCCCAACAGGACTTTCACACCCAGAAGCTTCTAAAAATAAGGTAAATTCCCCTGCCAAATCAGTTGTTACTGCATCAAACGATAAGGAATCAATAGCAGTAGATGTAAACCCATTAGGCCCCGTCCAATTATAATTAGCCCCATTAACATTCGGTCCTCGAATGTATAAACTATCGCCTTCACAGGCAGGCCCATTAACAGTTAGTTCTGGAATTTCATTTATGGCAATGATGCCTACTTTTGTTGCTCCCAATGGACTAGCACAATCAAACTGAGTAATTTCTAAAAAGTAATCTCCTGCTAATTCTTTTGGAATATTTGTAATGACCGCATCTTCTTCATTAGAGATAACGGTACCAAAAGGATCTATCCATTTATAGGAAGTATTAGGTAAATTAGGTCCGTCTAAGCGCAAAGTTTCGCCTTCACATAAAGGCCCATTATTTGAAACGATAGGGGTATCTGGTCTAGTCGTTACTTCAATCTCAATCGTAGCTCTTTCAGAGAAACAACCATCTAACTCTACGATTAAGGAATATTCACCAGCCATCGTTAATTGCATATCAGGCACCGTTGCTGTGGCGACCACCGAAATTTCTTCGCCATTTATATCATACCAGTGAAAGATTACGCCATCTTGAAAAGGTGTTTCTAATTTTAAAGTAGCATTCTCACAAACAGGATTATTAGCAGTAATAGTTGGTTTAGGAACAACGATAGTAGTATCTGGCCGTGCAGTTAGGTTTAAGGAAGCGCAAAGCATACCCACTAAGGAAAATAAAATAATGATATGGTCTTTAAATTTGTCCATTCAGGGTTTTATAGTATTAGTGTTTTATGAGAGCAGAGAGTAGAGATTGTTTCACTGAGAGAAAAGAGAGTGTGTCTTTACAAATAGACAATCTCTCTTCTCTCAGCGAAGCAGTCTCTCTTCTCTCAGCAAAGCGGTCTCTATACGCTTATCTATCGCCAATCAGGCATTTCTGCGCCTTCAAACAAGACCGTTCTATCCTTTCCATCTATATTCATTATCATGATATTTTTGATAGAAATTCCATCGTTATTGGTGTTCACAAAAATAATTTTAGACCCATCAGGTGAAAATCTTGGGTCCAAATCATTGGTCCCCGGTTCCTTACCTCTTATATCAATCCCTGATAAGTCAAAAGTGACGTTATTCTCTAAATTCTTAACAAAAATATGGGCATCTAATTGACGACCTGCCGCATTTTCAAACTCCGACACATCATGGCTGTACAAGACAAATTTGCCATCAATAGAAAACTGCAAACCACCTGTTCTGCCAGTAATATCTGTAAAAATTTGTCTTAGGTAATTCCCCTCTAAATCCAAAATAAAAATATCAGATTCATAAATCGTATTACCAGTAACTCTAGCGACAATACGGTCTCCGTCATTAGAAAACATCCAATCCACTTCCGAAAAAGTATAGCCCTCAGGAGCTTGAGCTACCGCCCGCAAAGCAGTCCCATTCACGTTAATTACATATAACATGGCATTGTTCATGTACAACAATTGGTTGCTTCCGGGAGACCATGCAAAGTCTAAATCAAAGTTGTTAAATCCATCAATTGGGACGTCTTTAGACACCTGAGTTTGATTTTGACCATCTCTATCCATGATGAAAAGGTGCGGTTCAATTCCTACATTACTGATATAAGCAATCTTTTGACGGTCAGGACTTATCCTAGGTCGATAATTACTTCCAGAACCGAAGGTCAATTGAATCTCAGCTCCAGTTTCATCAGCAGAAAATATATCGTATTTCTCCTCATTCCATTTAGTATAAACAAAGCGATGATTCGGAAATGGTTTAGTTTCAAAACTCCAAATATTGCTATAGACTTCGACTGCTTTATCTTTAGCAACCACTTGCCAGAAATAAACAGTGTTATGTCTTAAATCACTAAGGCTTAAAGAAGATTCTGTAATATCCATCGCTACCATTTCACAATTCGTTTGGTTGCCTGTGCAGAGTAAAACATCATAGCGCAATTCATCATTTCTGTCACTATCACTAGCCGTCCATTCTAATAGTAAATCTACCTCCTGCTCTATCGCATTATCTTCTGGTAAAGGAGTATTAGGAGCAGTAGGTGCGGTGTTTGACAAAGTATCTGGTGCTAATTTGATAATAACGTTAGCTGTTTTCTCTTCGAATACCGTAATAGATTCCACTTCTGGAGCAAATCCTTCTTTCTCTGCTCGAATGGTATAAGTTCCAGGTTCAATATCATTTAGTGCAAAACGACCAAACTCATCCGTTAAAATCAAACTAGTTGGAGGTGTCGTAGAAATAATAGCATTATTAACAGCTACATTATCTGCATCCCGAATAACCGTTCCAACCATCGACCCAAATAAAGTGGGTTGGATAGTATTCTCCCTACAACTATTCACTAGCAGCATTCCTAGTAATAATATAGATATTTTAAAAAAATTCATTTTTAATACTTTTCGAAAGGAAAATCAGGGACTTTCCAAACTGTTTTCTCAGATTGTAGTGGTGAGGGGAATTAAAACTTAGTATTTACTTTTTGCTTTTGGGTTATTAAAAATCATATCCGCCTACCGGCAGCAGGCATCATAAATTTTAATTCATACATCATAAATTTATTTAGTAAACATAAATTTATTTAGTAAACATAACTAGATGGATATATGATTTCTGATTTCTGGTGCCTGCCTGCCGGTAGCGGGTATGATTTAAGATTGACACCAAAAGACATAAGTAATCTTTATGATATGGGGGGTGAGTATTTTTTTCTGTAATAAACAGAAGTATAATTTACTGTTTTTTTATCAAAATAGATAGTGAGGTATAAATCTAAAATCTAAAATTCAAAATTCAAAATCTAAAAGTAAACACTCAGCTACTAACATTTGGCTAAACCAAAATTGACGATATAATTATGTAAAACTTTCAAAATACTGATTATCAAAACTTTAAAATTTAAGACCTGCCCGCTACGTAGTCAGGCGGGTTTGTAATTTTACATTTTAAAATTCTTTTACTTATCATAGTTTTTTTTCAATTTAAACTTCCGTTTACTAGGTAATGGTGCACCAAAATAATATTTCACACCTACATTCCCTCTCCAGTAAAAATCATTATATCGGCCTTGCTCAATTCTATCCAAGTTGTCACTTAGTATCACATTATAGTCCAAGGAGGCCCGAACACTAAATCGGTCATTCAACATTAATTCTCCGCCAAGACCAACATTAGCTTTGGTAAAAGTATGCACCGCAAAATCCAAAGGATGCTTATCGTTTTCGGTAATAATACCAAAGCCACCAAAAACATAAGGGGTAAAAATATCATAAGGCAAAGCTCTATAAATCATATTGGCTTCCAAGTAGCTGACATTAGAAAAATAGAATCGTTCTGCTTCCATACTGCTAATTCCATAATTGGCTTGAAAACCAAGAGCTGGATTTAGTTCATAATTAAAACTAAGTTCTATACCTGTTCTAACCCTTGCGTTGGGGTAATCACCAGAATACAATAAACTAGAAGTACTAAATCCTGCTGAATATTTCTTTCTTCGATTATCTTGTTTTTTGCCTAAAAGGTCAATTTGAGGAGCTTCTTCTTTTTCCTTTTTATAAGCTCTAATTTGTTCATCCGCCTCAAATCTTCGCTCCCCAAGGTTCCATAAATTATCATCAATCCCTTCAATAATCATTCCTTGTACCGCTTTACTAATCGCTTCGGAAACAGCAATCTGCGTAGGCTCATTATAGGTCAATCCAGTTTCAGTTTCTAACAATTTACCGAAACTAACAAATCTAAAAAGACCAATATCGACGGATTGGGATAGAATCGTTTTCGACGTATAAATTACTTTAAGAACTTCTCCCGTTTGTACAGAAATCGCTCTTAAATAAACCGTCACACGGTCTTGCCGATATTGTTCAGAGCCACCAGCTCCGAAATACCGCAAACCAGCTCCACCAGTAATAATGTTTTGGTCATAAGAAATGATACCTCCTTCCAGCAGGACACTGGCGTATAAGAGTGGCTTCAAGCCTTGGTTGGCATTAAATTGTGCACGAGTGTTTCGCACAATTTTCCGTTCATTTAATAAATTATTGACATTCTCTCTCTCAATTGGTACAAACCAACCAGAATCTTTTAATGCCTTTAGTAAGATACTCGTACCACCTTGAGTAACAGCTGTGGAGAAGCCTCCACCTGTTTTATACTGACCAGTTTGGTCTCTAAATTGATAGACCGCAGCTACAATTTTATCCTTAGGAGGAGGTAAATTTTTAAGGTCAATTGCAGTTTGGGTATCTTCGCCTATTCTAGCTTGCTCTGACTGTACAGGTTGCTGCATAAAAGTACCACAACTTTGTAAAATCAGTAGACCTGCTAATAGGGCGAACCAGCTTTTTAGTAATCGCTTGCCCATAATGTTTTTAGTATAGTTTCAAAAATAGTTGTTGTTAGTTGTCTGCCGTTTCGTAATCTCTAATTCTGGTTTCTCTCATCCTTCCCCCATAAACCTCATCACCTTATAAACCTCTAAAAAAAAGGTATAATAACTTCCGTTGATTCTCCAGTATTCGTATCAACAATGGCAATAGTCACGCCATCTAATCCTGTAACCACATTCACTTCTAAACTTCCAATATTATAACTACCGTCATCTAAGCCTTCTTCACCAAATTGGTTACCTATCAAGTTTCTAGATAACTGACTTAATAATTGGCTATTCAGTTGTTGCTGAAAAGTTTCTAAACTAGTCGCTCTTTGAAAACTAGAAGTAGATTGTCCTTCACTAGGGTCTACCGTAGAATCTTGGGCTTGAGCAGAACTTAATAGCCAGCTATAATTAAAAGTGTCTCCTCCAAAAGCAGGATTAATTGGTTTATAAACCAATTGTTGAGCCGCCAGCTCGGAAATGAAGCCAACACTCAAAAAAATAATTACGGTTAATAGTTGTAGTCGTTTAATCATTTCAAAATAGTTGTAGTTACGAGGGGAATAAATTTTCAATTTGTCTATTCCAATCTTGATTGTCCCAAAAGTGATTGGTTCTAAAATTGAGGTTCTGCCCTCTTAAAAACTAAGGGAATACTCCATAATCAATTTCACTAATTTAAGAACCAGTCAATTTTACAAAAAGGGGGGTATGGGAGGTATTTTTTATTGGGGTTGCTGTGAGCGAACCACTATACTAAACAACAAAGTTTAGCAAATAAAAATTTCATTTCACAAAAGTCTAAAATTACTTTTGCTTTTACACTTACAGTAAGTTTTTCCGCTTATACCACTCTTTAAAAGACTAACCAGAGGTGGGAATTTCTGATACTTGATAGAATCTTTCCTTATTCTGTCCAGATATTGCTTCAACATCAGCTCTAGTTAGTGCTATATTTTGCTATTGGTCTAAGGTTGAAGGTGAAGGTCTAAGGTTGGACACCTGACACCTGACACCTGACACCTGACACCTGACACCTGACACCTAAGTTAAACCTAATAAACATCAAAAGGTGTTTTAATCTTTCTAGTTTCATTGGTGGCTTGTACATCAATGAAGTTGCCATCTGCATCAACTCCTCTCAAGTGATTGCCTTTTGCAATATATCCGTTCAAATAATTGGCAGCAGCAATAGATAATTGATGAATTGCGGAATAAATTGGTCGCATTCTTCGATAGACCAATTGCTTTCCATTAACTTCAACGGCCACGATAATATTGACGCCTCTACCTGGATATTCCTTGACGACGATAGTATAATCTTTAGCATTAATTGGAGGCGTCCAATTATGAGAGAAATCCACATAGAAGTCATATCCAGCAGAACTAATCGTAGCATTCAATAAAAGTCCATCAATTTCGGTAATAAGCTGCTGCTGTTTTTTTTGTTGAACCGAACCTTTGTTCGATTGAGGTATTCTTTTTTTAGTTGTATCTCGTTGAGGGCAATAATCAAAACCGAAGAGATATCGGTCCCTATTAAGGGTGCAAAGTGATTTTTCGTTGTGGGAAGGAGCATTCAAAGAATGTCCTTTATAGTCTGTGAAGTAGGTTATGATAGTTGTTTCATTCAATTTTTGGTCTAAAAAACAGGTAGTAATCTTTCCAGAAGCGCTAGGCGCAAAAAATAAAGTACATAAAAATAAAAAAAATAATTGTTTCATAAAATGATTTTAGAGGTCAGACTTAAATGTTCTTAAAAAAAACCATCTATCATCCAACCTCCTAAATCAATTGGATTGTATTACGGTGGCTTTCAATCCATCTCCATTTTGGTGGATAATGAAATTCTGGTCAACCATGCCACTAGTAATATGTATTATCTCGTTGCCATTTCCATTTTGAATAAATTCAGAATAGACTCCAGTGGCGTTCATTAATTCTTGAGTAATGACATTATCGGCTCCATTTTGGATGGCTACCGTTTTATTATTAATACCTTCTTGAACAATGGAATAAATATTTCCCGTACCATTTTGAATCAAAACTAATTGATTACCAGCACCTAATTGTTCTAAAAAAGCTTGATTGTCACTACCTACTTGTAAAGTTCGGACGAGGTTGAGCTGCTGCCCGTTTTGTTGTAATTGATTAATACTTATCGTATTATCACTACCCTCTGTCATTTGATAAACAGTATTACTCCCCGTCCCCAATTCATCTTGTAGTAAGGCGCTTGGCTCCAACAGCAAATCTTCTAAAGATAATTGCTGTGCACTCAATCCACTCAAAGCAATGAAGCCAGCTAGTACATTAATTAAAATTCGCTTGCTGATCATGCTCATTCAAGTTCTAGATAAAGAAAGGGTTAAACTTATTTTTTCAATAATATTTAAACGCTTCCAAAAGATTAAGAGTAGGGAAGCAACTAAATGCCTCCCTCTTAATTTGAAACTATATAAAAACGTTTGCGAACAAACGCTACAACTATCTCTTTTAGAGGTCAGAAGTCAGAACGTTCCGATAAATCGGAACTGTCAGAAGTCAGATTGGTCAAACCTATCTGACAGCCATAGGTGGTCTGACAATCTACCTGTCAATAGACAGGCGTAATGGTCTGGCTTCTCTCTTCTAAAAAGTCTTAGTTGCCACCTGTCTGAGTGATATTGTGTACGTTTCCACTACCAGTAGTATTAGAGATAATGAAGTTTCCGCCACCAGTTTGGTTTAAAGAAGTTGCGTTAGCATCTCCAACTTGGCTACCAAAAGCAGCATTATTACCACCATCTTGAGTGATAGATAATTGGTTATCATTTCCTCTTTGAGTAGTTCTATTTCCACCGTCACCAGCAACGTTATTATTACCAGTCTGGAAAATAGTAGCAGAGTTACCGTCACCTTCTTGAATCGCATCAATAAAGTTTACAGAAGAACTTTGACCTAAAATAGCAGTATTACGGCTTCCTAATTGCTCTGCCAAAATACCTTGGTTATCACCAGTTTGGTCAGAAGTAATTCGGTTATCATTACCTGTAGAGATAAGGATAGCATTGTTTGTCGCACCACTTTGAGATTGGATAACCGTATTGGTATTACCCGTTAATAAAATCTCAGTAACGTTATCATTACCAGTGATATTCTGGTTCGTAACGTTATCGCTACCAGTTTGTAATAAAGCAGCTTGGATATTGTCTCCTTCCAAAGTCTGTGCAACGTTGTTTCTGTCACCTTCTGTTTGACGAGTAGTACTTCCAATATTATTACCAATAAAAGTAGAAGCAGAACTGTTACTAATACCTTCTTGACGGAAGCCGATATTATTATCGCTACCAACTGCATTATTTAAAACATTGTTCTCTCCACCTGTCTGTACAATATCTACTTGTGTAGCATTCCCTTCGATAGTAGAGTTAGCGCTATTGTTCTGAGCTGTTGCAGCTACAATAGTAAGGCAAAACATTGCCATTAAAAGTGTTAATTTTTTCATTACGAATTAGTTTACCGGTTAAAAATTTAAAAAATAGTCTTTACGGGAGGGGAGAAAGCATCGCACTCCCGATAAAATGGTTACAATATTAGATGGGCTAGAACCGTAATGCTAAAATAAAATAGGTCAAATTAAAACTTTATAGCCAGAAAAAAACTGGATAAATCTGTCTAAAAAAACTTAATTTAGTAATCGCATCAAGGTATTAAAACCTCATAATATTCATTAATCCGTAAGTGGTGGAAAAACATGAAGAGGGGTACGCAATAAGGTAGGGGATACTTAAGAAAAGTAGAATGAATTAAAACACGAAAGAATTTTAAAATCGCAAATATTTTTAATATTCTTTCTAATGCTATGTTTTCTCACAATTAAATTGAAGTTAGTCTTTATTGCTTCTTATAGGGACAAAGATAGGCGCAGGAATTTGCTTATGAAATACTTAAAAACCGTAAATTCTAGCAAAAACTACGCAATTTGCGCAATTGTCTATTTTTTAGAGATTTAAATGTCTTGGCTAAGGCTATTTTTTCAATTAAAATTAGAGCTATTAAACAGCTTTCGTTTGTTGAAAATTGGTCAAATAATATTTAATAAGCCCAACACTGCTTTTGACATTCAATTTTTTTCTTAAATTTCGTTTATGGGTATCAACGGTGCGTGGTGAGATAAATAATCGGTCGGCTATTTCTTTATTCGTATATTCTTTATACAAAAATTCTAGAATTTGTTGCTCTCTATTGGTAATAAAAGGCTTAATTTTAGTGGTAGCAAAACCTGCACTGCTATTGGCAAATTGCACCATGACCTTCGCCGAAATATTGCTAGAAAAATAGTTATTCCCTTTTGCCAAGGCTCTTATACCCACTAATAATTCATCGATAGGTGCATCTTTGGTCACATAACCATGTGCGCCATTCTTTAAAGCCTGCAAGATGAGTGATTTTTCAGTTTCTTGCGATAAGATAAGAATGCTAATATTAGGATTAATTTCAAGAATTTTACGCGTCATTTCCAAACCATCAGTAGTTGGCAGATTGAGATCCAAAAGCACAACGGATACTTCATTTTTTCTTTTAAGAAACTGTAGCGCAGGTTCTCCATCATCAAAATCCCCTAAAACCTCAAATTCAGGCCGATTTTTAAGGTACATACTCAGGCTCTTTCGAAAAATAGATTCATCTTCTACGATTATTGTCTTAATGCTTTCGCTCATTAGTGTTTAGTTGTAGATTGTTTTATATAGTATATTTTGCTTCAAATATTAAAAATGAAGGCTTCCTTTTAAAGTGTAGTTTATCCAACTGTGAATTAAACACAGTGAATATTTGGAGGTGTACGTATGAAAATAATTATCTAGACGCGGTTAATGAGAATAGGTAATAGGGGTATTCGTCTGTAAAAAGGGGGAATTAAGCTAAAAATATTAGAAAAAGGGGAGATAATTAATAGAAAGTCGAACCTAATAATACTTAGCTTGTTACTTTTGCCGTATAGCAAATAACTAGTGCTCACGAAATATAAAGTTACATTATTTTTTCAGGAATCAAAATTACTAATGGCAAAAAGGTGTAAAGGAGTAGAGGTTTAGAGGGATTGAGGACTGAGTATTCAACAAGCTTATGGAAGTAATTGACATTTCGTTAATTTTCAGATTCAGTATCTGATATCTAAGCGTATGACTAAAAGTGTCAACTGCTTCGATAAACTTGTCGGGCTTTCCTACCCTTTATCTATGTACTTTTATACCATTTTAAGTAGTTACTAAATTCCGCAATAGCATCGAATCAAAAGAATGAATAATATCAATTTTCCTTGGCTAGTAAAAATGGCTTGGCGAGACAGTCGTCGCAACAGAGGTCGTCTTTTTTTGTTTGTCTCTTCCATTATTTTAGGGATTGCCGCCTTAGTGGCAATCAGTTCTTTTGGGGAAAATTTGCAAACAGACATCAACAAAGAAGCTAAAAAGTTATTAGGCGCCGACTTAGTGGTAGAGAGTAATTTTCCTATGCCTGATTCCATTAATGAAAAAATTAAATATATAGAAGAAGAGCGGTCAGATGTAGTATCTTTTGCCTCGATGGTCTATTTACCAAGAACTGACGATACTAGAATGGTTCAGGTTAATGCATTAAAAGGAGATTATCCATATTATGGTAAATTTTCAACAGAACCAGCTAATGCTCACCAAACCTTTAAACAAGGACAAAAAGCCTTACTAGAAAGAACCTTGATGGTTCAATTTGGCTTAGAAAAAGGAGATTCTATAAAAATAGGAAAAGTTACTTTTGAAATAGAAGGGTTATTAAAAACAGCGCCAGGGCGTTCGGGGTTTGCAGGTGCTGTTTTACCTGTTGTCTATATACCTAAACAGTTTTTGGAAGCCACTGAGCTAGTCCAGTTTGGTAGTCGAGTAGATTACAATTATTACTACAAATTAAAGGAAGGTTTAGAAGGGAAAAATCTAGTAGATACCTTACAAGCTACGTTACGTCCTGCTTCTATGGGCTTTGATACTATAGAAGAGCGAAAAGAAAACTTGGGTCGTGCCTTTAGTACGATGACCGATTTTCTAAATTTAGTAGGATTCATTGCGCTAATTTTAGGATGTATTGGTGTTGCCAGCGCTGTTCATATTTATATCAAAAGTAAACTAAGTACGGTTGCGGTTTTGCGAACTTTAGGTGCTAGTGGAAAACAAGCTTTTATCATCTATCTTCTGCAAATATTAGTCATGGGCTTGATAGGGGCTATAATGGGCGCAATATTGGGCAGCATACTACAAAAGCTTTTACCCATCATATTAGGTGAATTTTTACCCTTAGAAAATGTTAGTACAGACATTTCATTAGATGCTGTTTTTTTAGGAATAATTACAGGGGTGGCAGTAGCCGTTTTATTTGCCCTAATTCCCTTATTAGGAATCCGAAAAATATCTCCTTTAAAAACTTTACGTGCTTCCTACGAACCCGATGCGGGGGCTAAAGACCCATTAAGATGGTTAGTTATTGGTCTAATCATTCTATTCATAGGAGGGTTTACTTGGTATCAGACAGGACGTTGGCAGACAGCTTTAGGTTTTATAGCAGTGGTAGCTATCTCCTTTTTGTTATTAGCGGGAGTCGCTAAATTTGTAATGTGGGCCGTAAAAAGGTTTTTCCCAGTAAAATGGAGTTACGTCTGGCGACAGAGTATTGCCAATCTTTATCGCCCTAATAATCAAACACTCATATTATTAGTTTCAATTGGATTGGGTACCGCTTTAATCTCGACCCTGTTTTTCACCCAAGACCTTTTATTGAGTCAAGTGGAATTTTCAGGCAGAGGTAATCAGCCAAATATGATTATGTATGACATTCAAACCAGTCAAAAAGAGGAAGTGATACAATTAACCAAGGATTATGAGCTGCCACTCATTCAAAATGTGCCCATAGTTACGATGCGATTGGAAACGATAGATGGCATCAATAAAACACAAAATAGAGCAGATACTACGGAAACACACAAATCCAATAGAGCTTATAGTAGAGAATATCGAGTAACCTATCGAGATACGATGACTGGCAGCGAAGAAATATTGGAAGGAACTTGGTTTGGCGACCGACCTAAAAGTGATACCATTTGGGTGTCTATAGCCGATAACATTCAAAGAAGTATGAAGGCAGAGGTAGGAACAAAATTAGTATTCAATGTTCAAGGTGCATTGCTAGAAACCTATGTTAGTGATATTCGAAAAATCACATTTGGGCAATTGCAAACCAATTTCTTTGTCTTATTTCCAACGGGGGTATTAGAAAATGCGCCTCAATTTCATGTAGTGGTAACACGAACACCAAATGAAGAAGTATCAGGGAAATTCCAAAGAGATTTAGTAAAAGGATTTGCCAATGTATCGGTCATTGATTTGACTCAAATTTTAAAAACAGTTGATACTATTTTAAATAAGGTCTCTTTTGTTATCAAATTCATGGCATTGTTCAGTATCCTAACAGGACTTCTAGTATTAATCAGTTCTGTGGTATTAAGTAAGTATCAAAGAGTGAAAGAAAGTGTCCTTTTAAGAACACTCGGTGCAAATCGCAAACAGATTTTACAAATAAATGGGTTTGAATATTTTATGCTAGGGACACTTTCTACCTTGACAGGAATATTCTTGTCTTTTGGCATAAGTTGGTTATTGGCAAAATATCAATTTGAAATTCCATTTACACCTAGATGGACACCACCTTTAATCGTATTTGCAAGTATAACCACACTAACGATAATCATAGGCATGCTGAATAGCAGAGAAGTAGTTTCGAAACCGCCTTTAGAAGTATTGAGAAAAGAAATATAAAAGACTTATGAAAATAAAACAAAAAGAAATTTATGAAGAGCTAGCGGCGGAATGGCAATATCAAATGATAAAATTACTAAAAGGCACACTGAAAAAACATAAAATAGAAAATAGTAAAGCGAAAGAAATTTGCGGTGATTTTGCTTTTGACTTGGCCATGCTACAGGACCAAGGATATATTAAGCACAATAAAAAAGAATATCGTCCCGTTATTTGTTTTGAGAAAAATAAAAAACAGTTAATTCATCTTTCTGATGAAAATTGTCAACTTCATGAATATGCTTACGGAAATACGGCTGAAGCTTTTGAAGAATCATAAATAAAGTCAATAAATACAATGCTTTTAAGTTTTCTTTGGTAAAAAATTGCATTAAAATACATTCCTTTTTAAAAAATAGCGTCAAAAAAAATATTTTATTTTTAAGCTTATAAAATGTCACATTTGAAATTGTATTCAAGCATAAATAGCTAAAAATAACCGATAACGAGCAAATTCAATCCGCTTACTAAAACATCTCACCACCACAAAGGAAGTACTAAAACAAAAATAATGTCACAAAAAGTGAATTCAGAGTAGGAATTAAGTACTTATATATTTGTTTTTTTATAATATAAATGTAATCTTTGCAGCGTGCAACGGACAAAGGCTGAAAAAACGCCAATTAAAGCACTTTTTAATACGGATTATAATCTCTAAATGAACAGGAAAGAACAAATCAATCGAAAGCGATTGATTTAAAATTACTGACGTAGCATTGCCTAGCAATGCAGTAAAATAAAAACTAAAAGCACGTTCCTTAGGTACAAGCTTTAGTAAAAATAGCCTTATCAATTGCCATCCAGCAAAGGAATAGGATATTTTATATTTTCATCAACATTTGTAAAAAAATGTAGTCAGTCAATTTTTCTGAAACCTGGATATTATAATAGCGTAAAAAAGATGCTTTGGTTTGAAGTTTAACTTTATCCAATGCAAGGAAAGACACCTATTTTAATATCAATTGAACCTACGGAACACTATGGAATATTTCCTACCATTGTCGGTTATGGCTATGATCATTTCATCTATCTCAATATTCTTGATAGATAATCAAAACCCAACATCCAACACCGACCCAGAGAATGACCCATCCTCCTCTAATCCTTCAGAGAAGATAGAAGAGGACCCAGTAGATGAATTTACGGTATCAGAAAATGAAGAAAATCTTCAAAAGAGCCCTACTCCAAAAGATATTTCGGAAGAAAGCTCGCTCAATAAAATCCATTCCACACACGCCATCCTAAGAGCATTTCAAAAAACTTTTAGCATGCTGTGGAATACTACACCAAAATCAAAATATACTACGAGTCAATCGTAGCCTATTAAGTAATTTTACTAGAAGTAATTCAAGTAATTAACTTAGAAAAATGCTCTATGCCCTATCTTAGAAATTAGAGTAAACAGATATACAACATGAAACACTATAAAAGACTTCACCTAGGCATCCTATGCCTTTTTGTGAACCTTGCTGTGCCCTCAGCGCAGGAAGATGGCTTTTTTGTGCTCCATGAATCTACAGAATTGGCTAATACAACAAATAATCAAAAAGCTTTTTACCCGAAAAAGATGCCTACTTTTTATAGGCATCACAAAAAGCTCCCGTTAACGTATTCAGGAATTGTTCTTGAATTAGCAACGACTGATTTGCCTTTGAAAAGGGATAATCAACTTTTCAAACAGTTCGGTAATGTACATTATGACAAGTTAGATAATGGAGCGTATGCTTATTGTATATTAACAAGTTTTAGCAATTTGAAGCAAGCCCATGACTATTTACATAAAATGATAATCCATAGAGCTCCAACGGCAAAAGTCGTAAAGTATCAATTGGGGAAAAGAAAGAAAGTGATGTAATATAGTCGAGGAGAGAATATAAGAATCACAACAACAAATTAATATCTACAACAAATTTTAACATCAATTATAATCCCTGAACAAAAGCAAAAATGCGAAAGTTGCTAAATCCAACGAAAGCATTTAAGAATAATTGGTGTAGTTTTCTTTTTTGAGACCTTTTTTTGACGGATAGTTTCTGCCCTTTTTAAGTTAGCACGCACGCATACTTTGGTAGTAAACTATCCGTCTTTTTTTATAGGATGACAGGATTTTCGTAGGTCGTACTTTTGGGACTTGTTCTAGGTCGGATGCCTAGTAGGACGTGTTCTTAGATTTGGACGCATTCCCAATAGCTTACCACAAAGATTTTTTAAGTCATACTTTTGGAACTTATTATTACCTTATTTACCTTATTGCCTTATTTACCTTATTTACCTTATCACCCTCACATATTAATCTTATTCTTCAAACCTTTCCACATTTCGTTCTTTGTAAACCTTAAGGTGCTCCTTCCACCAGAATACTTCAGATTAAGTGCTTTTCCGTTGGCGAGCCTTTCAATTTGGTAATCATAAAAGCCTGCTACGGCAGTATCGTAGTAAGCTTTGATAGGCGCTTTAATAGTTGGGTCAACTACTTTTTCTAGTGAGCCATCTAAAAATCCAGCGGCAAAATTTTCATGTAACAAAAAAGGGCGACCAAATCCTACAATATCTAACTCTTTGTTTTCCAGCACTTTATTGCAAAATTCTAGGGTTCTAAATCCTCCTGTCACCATAATGGGTATTTGACTCTCTCTTCTGACATCTTTAGCAAAGTCTAAAAAATAAGCTTCTCTTTCTTGTGTAGATTTTTTCACTCCTTTCTGCGTGAAGAAAGTAACTTCTTCGTAAGTACCTCCTGAAATTTCTAATAAATCAACACCCCGTTTTTCTAATTCCTTGATAACGTATAAAGCATCTTGTTCTTCAAAACCACCTTTTTGAAAATCCGCAGAATTCAATTTGACAGAAATAGGGAATTCGTGTCCAATGGCCTTTCGAGCTTTTGCAACGGTATCTAGCAATAATCTAGCTCTATTTTCTATAGTCCCTCCCCATTTATCCGTTCTTAAATTTGTCTTTGGAGATAAAAACTGGCTTAGCAAATAGCCATGTGCCGCATGAAACTGAACCCCTGTAAATCCGACTCTACGACAGAAAACGGTCGTTTTTACGAAGCGATTGATGATATCCTCAATTTCGGGTTCTAATAAAGGGCGGGGTTTGGCAAACAAGCCCATTTTTTTCAATTGTACATCAGAAGCGGATACAGGCCTGCGAGTAGAAAAAATAGTGGATTGTCTACCTGCATGATTCAATTGTGCCCAAAAGTGAGTATTTGTGTCAGTCACTGTTTTTGTCCATTTTTTAAATGGGTCTTCTGGAGACAAACCGTGAGCGACCACGTTACCCGCAGATTCTAGATACCGCTCATCAATCAAAATATTGCCAGACAATAACATTCCTGCACCACCTTTTGCCCACGTTTTGTATAGTTGAATATGTTTTTCGTTAGGCAAATGGCTAGGGTCCGCCAGTCTTTCTGTGAGTGCCGCTTTTGCCATTCGGTTTTTTAAGATTTCGCCGCAAGGTAATTTGAAAGGTTCGTTGATAAAGGTCATTGAATAAAACTATAAGTTAATGTTTACTAAAGGAGCGTGTAAAAATAAGCAATTGTTAGCTTATTTATAAAAATCACAAATTCAATATTAGCAACCTTTTGCTTAACCTACTGGCTCAAGACATAAATATTTAACAGTTTAATAATCGTTCTTTTTCGCCTACTCGTCGTTAGAAAATCGGGCTTAATAGCTACGGCTATTATCCCAATTGCATCCCATCCGCTTGCGGTTCGGAAGTGCACTTCCTTATCTAGATTAGACAAAAAATAACTGATTCTAAACTATCAACTACTTTTTTCTTGAGCCACTAG
>CALLVC010000466.1 GCA_938010785.1 uncultured Saprospiraceae bacterium | reverse complement strand
CACCACTGGGGAATGTATGTTGATTTGAATGGATGTATTGGTTGTGGAGCTTGTCAAGTAGCATGTATTGCAGAAAATAATGTACCAGTTGTTGGTAAAGTGGAAGTTGCAAGACACCACGAAATGACTTGGATGAGAATTGATAGATATTACTACGGAGATTATGAAAATCCAAATGTAGTATATCAGCCAATGATGTGTCAGCACTGTGATAATGCACCTTGTGAAAATGTTTGTCCAGTAGCGGCAACCAACCACAGTGCAGAAGGCTTGAATCAAATGGCTTATAACAGATGTATTGGTACAAGATATTGTGCGAATAACTGTCCTTATAAAGTAAGACGTTTCAACTGGTTAGATTATACGACAGCGGATTTATTCCCATCTAACGAGTATACTATCAACGGTGAAGAAACACCTTACGGAGCAGATAACTTAACTCGTATGGTCTTGAACCCAGATGTGACGGTTCGTTCAAGAGGAGTTATCGAGAAATGTTCTTTCTGTGTACAAAGAATTCAGGAAGGTAAATTAACTGCGAAGAGAGAGAACAGAAAGTTAAGAGATTCTGATGTGCGTTCAGCTTGTCAAACAGCATGTCCTACAGGTGCGATTACTTTTGGAGATATGAATAATCCAGAAGCACCAATTGCTCAGAAAATGCAATCTGCTTTAGCCTATAAAGTATTAGAAGAAATCAACGTATTATCTTCAGTACACTATTCAGCTAAGATTACGAATAAAAATAGCGAATTAGCTTAGTTGATTAATTAATTAGAATCGAGAACAGAGAGTAGAGAACAGAGATGCTAAACTCACAGAATAAATTGAAATTAGCAACTTTTTCATGTTTCAAGTCTCTTATCTCTCAATGAAAAGGTCTCTAATCTCTATTCTAATTAATTATTGTCAAACAGCATAATTCGTCGGAAAATAGATAAACCAAGTTGCGGACAATGAAAGAAAATAAGGAGAATTTTAGGAAAAATCTTTGATTTTGAACTAAAATAAGACGCATTTTCTTTCTTAAAAAATTGTCCGCAACTTGAATTAGATAAGAATATTTACGCAAGTAAATATTTGATTAAGGAACGATGGCTTTTAGTAAGCCGATAAAGTTGAGGTATTATTCTCAGAATAATTAATCAACCAATAATCAATCAACTAACTAATTATGAGTGCAGTTGTATCTCCAATCAGAGAGCCGTTAATTACGGGAAGCAAAAGTTACCATGACATTACCGAGGATATTTGTGCGCCAACGGAAGGCACACCAAATCCAGCATGGGTTTTATGTTTAGCTATTTCCTTTATAGGAGTGGCTTTATTTGGATTCTGTGTTTTTTGGACGGTATATTTCGGTATCGGTACGTGGAACTTAAATAGAACAATCAACTGGAGTTGGGATATTACCAATTTCGTTTGGTGGATTGGTATTGGTCACGCGGGTACGTTGATTTCTGCGATTTTGCTTTTATTCCGTCAGAAATGGCGTACAGGGGTAAACAGAGCGGCGGAAGCGATGACCATTTTTGCCGTAGTTTGTGCCGGTCAGTTTCCATTAATTCATATGGGACGTATCTGGTTAGCTTTCTTCATCTTCCCTTATCCAAATACAAGAGGCCCTTTATGGGTAAACTTTAACTCACCTTTATTATGGGATGTATTTGCGATTTCGACTTATTTCACCATCTCTTTATTGTTCTGGTATACAGGTTTAGTGCCTGATTTAGCAACCTTAAGAGACCGTTCTAAAGGATTGAGAAGAAAAATTTATGGTTTCTTCTCAATGGGATGGACAGGTTCAGCGAAGCACTGGCAAAGATTTGAATCTTTATCTTTAATCTTAGCAGGTTTAGCAACACCATTAGTACTTTCTGTACACACGATTGTATCTTTTGATTTCGCCACTTCTGTAATTCCTGGATGGCACACCACGATTTTCCCTCCTTATTTCGTAGCGGGAGCGATTTTCTCTGGTTTTGCGATGGTATTAACATTGATGTTAATTATCCGAAAGGTTTATAAATTACAAGACTATATCACGATAGCGCATATAGAATCCATGAATAAGGTTATCTTATTAACAGGTTCAATTGTAGGTACCGCTTACTTAACAGAGTTATTCATCTCTTGGTATTCTGGTTATATCTATGAGCAATTTGCTTTCTTCAATAGAGCATTGGGACCATACTGGTGGTCGTACTTTGGTATGATGGCTTGCAATGTATTATCTCCACAAATTTTCTGGTTCAAGAAATATAGAAGAAACATCTTCATTACTTTCTTCATGTCTATCTTTATCAACATCGGAATGTGGTTTGAGCGATTCGTAATTATTGCGACTACGTTAGCAAGAGATTATATCCCTTCTAGTTGGAGTTACTATGTACCAACTTGGGTGGAGATAGGTATCTTCATCGGCTCTATGGGCTTATTCTTCTTCTTATTCTTAATTTTTAGTAGAGTAGCGCCAGTGATTGCAATTGCGGAGGTAAAGAGTATTTTGAAAACTTCAGGTGACCAGTACGTTGGAAAGAATACGGTAGCACATCACCACCATGAAGAGCACGGTGCTCACTAATTATTAGTTAAGCAATTTATTTAAGGATGGTGACCGTGTACCGTAAACCGTGTACCGTGAACCGAATAAAATAAAAAAATGAAAAGTCAAAATAAAGAAATTTTATACGGGTTGTACGACGATGATGAGGATTTATTGAAAGCAGTAAAAGCGGCGAATAAAGACCATTTGGAAATGTATGATGTATATACACCATTTCCAGTACACGGCTTGGACCCATTAATGGGATTTTCTGAATCTCGATTACACATTGCAGGTTTTGTTTTTGGTGCAATGGGTACTTTGACTGCCTTTTTATTTATGACTTGGGTATTTACTCGAGATTGGCCAATCATTTTTGGTGGTAAGCCATACTGGTCAGTGCCAGCTTTTATTCCAATTACATTTGAGTTAACGGTATTGTTCTCAGGTATTGGAATGGTGGTTTCTTACTATATCGTTAACGGATTAGGTTTCGGTGTAGAGAATCCAACTTTAGATGACCGGATTACAGATGATAAATTCTGTATTGCTTTCCAAACAAATGGTTATAGTGATGCAGAGATTGAAAATTTATCAAGCTTCTTTTCTAAGACAGGTGCATCAGAAGTAAGCTCGAAAGTAATTTAGTTGAATACCTGTCTACCGACAGGTAGAATTATTGATTATTAATTACTAAACAACTCTGGTCGTTCATTAATAATAATCGCTATACAGATATAGAAATTCTAAAGAATATTTTTTATCGGTTGGTTCAAAAAATCAACTAATAATCAATAATCAATAATTAATACAATGAATAAATCAAATAATATAGTTACCCTACTAGTTGCCTTGTTTTTCTTGGCCTCAGTTGTAGCTTGTAGTGGACCAGATGGTAATGACCCGGGAACAGAGTATATGCCTGATATGGGACACTCCATTGCTTTTGAAGCAAATCACTACGATTATTACTCTAAGAACACTTGGGGTTCAGAAGCGGATTATCACAAGATGGCTCAACCTCGGAAGCCTATTCAAGGAACTATTCCAAGAGGATATGCAGGTACTGTGGCACCAGCAGAAAATGATGTAGCCATTCCTGCTAATGGTAGTGTTCCTTATTATTATGGAGATTCTGACGAAGAAAGAACTAGAGCGACGAATGAAATTTTAGTGAACCCTTTTCCTATTACAGAGGCGGGGTTAGCCGTTGGAAAAAACTTATATAATATAAACTGCGGTATTTGTCATGGTGAAAAAGGTGATGGAAATGGTTGGTTAGTAGACGAGAAAAATCTGAATGCTAAATATCCTGCACAACCTGCAATTTTTACAACTGATGAATTTGTAAATGCTACAGAAGGAAGATATTACCATTCTATCATGTGGGGAAAAAACGTAATGGGACACTATAAAGATAAGTTATCTTATGAAGAAAGATGGCAAGTGATTCACTACATCCGTTCTTTACAAGCAAAGGATAGAAAATTAGTTTACAATCAAGAAGAAAATACGTTGAATGCAGTAGGTGTTCCTGGTGGTGTTGCTCCAAAAGGTATGGGGAAATCACAAATGGCAAAAATCGAAGTGCCGATGTTAGATGGGCATGGACATGATGCAGGTGGACACCATGATGACGGCAGCCACAGTGGAGGACATAGTGGACATTCTGGTGATGATGGACATGGTCATTCTGATGCTAGTCATGACCACGATGACCATAGTCACGACCATGGCGATGAAAAACACGACGACCATCACTAATAAAAAATTGCAGGAATTACCTGTTTCAAGAATATATTAAACAGACATATTAGTCTGCATAATTTAAGACAAACAAATTAAAGATAATGAATCAGTTTACTTTTGAAGGTAGTCAAAAAAGATTGTTTCTAGGAATGATAGCGGTAGGATTGGCTTGTATGGCAGCGACATTCTTATTTGATGATGATGCCTTGCACACAAGATTCTGGACCAATTTTTTACATAACACCGTCTTCTTTACGGGAATCGCTTTTGTGATTTTATTTTTCTATTGCGCATCTACGCTAGCTTATGCTGGATGGTTTGTCAATTTTAAAAGAGTATTTGAAGCATATGCTCTATATATGCCTGTGGGACTTGGATTTTTACTGGTCATTATTGCAGGTATTTGGGGACATTTTCATCATTTATATCATTGGACAGATACTTCCTTACTAGAAGTAGGTGGTCCTAATTATGATAAGGTGGTCGCAGGAAAGTCAGGTTTTATTAATAAAAACTGGTATACTTTCGGAACCTTAATAACTGTTGGTATTTGGTCATTCTGTGCCATTAAGTTGAGAGGTTTCTCTTTGGACGAAGATAGTAACCCAAATTCAGACCATTCTCAATATGTACAGTTCAAAAAGTATGCGGCGTTCTTTATGTTCTTTGGCGCATTTTCTAGTGCGGCAATGATTTGGCAGTGGATTATGTCTATTGATGTGCATTGGTATTCTACGATGTTTGCATGGTATGCAACTGCTAGTTGGTTGGTATCTGCTTTAGCATTAACGATAGCTACTTTGATTTACTTAAAAAGTAAAGGATATTATGAAAGTGTATTACCTGACCACTTTCATGATTTAGGAAAATATATTTTTGGATTTAGTGTTTTCTGGACTTATTTATGGTTTGACCAATTCATGTTGATTTGGTACGCAAATAATGGGGAAGAAACGGTTTATTTCCAACATAGATTTGACCACTATTCTGTTTTATTCTATGCTAACTTAGTTATCAACTTCGTATTACCTTTCTTAATCTTAATGAGAAATTCTGTTAAGCGTAAAGCGGGTATTATGATGTTTGCAGCAATCATATTATTCTTCGGTCACTGGTTAGATTTCTTCTTAATGATCAAGCCCGGTGCTTACCTTACAGCTCAGGAAGCCTTAGCACATGGTGCTGGTCACGGAGACGCAGCACATGGTGCAGTTGAAACTGGATTTGCTTTGGGTAATCATTTTCCTGGTTTATTAGAAGTAGGGACTTTCCTTGGTTTCTTAGGATTGTTTTTATTCTTAGGATTTAGACAATTAGCAAAAGCTAGTTTAGAACCTAAAAATGATCCTTACTTAGGAGAAGCATTACATCACCACGTGATATAAGTTATTTAGACAGAATCTAAATAAAAAATATAAAATTAATCTGACAATTCTATCCTTGACATTAGATAATTTTGTGAAGGAATTGAAAGAAGTAAAATATAAACATTAACAATGACTAGTTTACTCATTATTTTATGTTTGATTCTAATTGGAATCGTAGTTGTGCAAATCGGTCGTTTGACGGAATTGGCAAGCAGCATCCGTGGAGAAGGAGAAGCACAATTGGAAGCAAATGACTTTCATGGCAAGATGATGTTTGCCTTTATGATTGTCTTTTTGCCAGCATGTGCCATTTCAGCTTTATACTATCAAGATAGTTTATTGGCTTATGGTCCTCATACTTCGGCGTCAGATCACGGTAGTTTGATTGATTCATCTTTCAACATTACTTTGTTCTTCACGAGTATTGTATTTTTCTTGACGCATATTGCTTTATTCTGGTTCTCTTATAAGTATAGAGGTAAATCAGACGGAAAAGCAGCCTTTATGCCACATGATAATAAATTAGAATTAATCTGGACAGCTATTCCTGCTATCGTGATGTTCTATTTAGTATCTGATGGTTTGGTGACTTGGAACAAAGTAATGGCAGATGTACCAGCGGAAGCAGTGGTAGGTCAAGATTATACAGAGATACATGCACAAGGAATGCAATTTGCTTGGAATTTACGTTACCCCGGTCCTGATGGTGTTTTAGGGGCAACTAATTATAAAATGATTGGTGGTTCAAATCCTATTGGACAAGATTGGAATGATGTGGAGAACTTAGATGATTTTCATCCTTCTGAAATTGTATTACCTGTAGGTAAGCCAGTTCGGGTAAGAATCACGGCTAGAGATGTATTACATAATTTCTATTTACCTCACTTTAGAGTAAAAATGGATGCAGTACCAGGAATGCCTACTTATTTTGTGTTTACACCAAATACAACTACAGAAGAATATAGACAAAGACTTGGTGCTTTAGATAGAGATGGTAACCCGATGTACCCAGAGTGGCATGAGCCAGCAGATGAGACGGAGCCAAATGGTCCAAAGCGTTGGGAAACTTTCCAATATGAATTAGCTTGTGCGGAATTATGTGGTAAAGGTCACTTTAGTATGAGAAGAGAGGTAAAGATTGTTTCAGAAGAAGAATACGAAGAATGGTTAGGTACACAAAATTCTTATTATCTAACTACGATTAGAAATACAGATAGTGACCCATTCAAAGGTCAGTTATTAGATACAGAAATTAAAGCTAGGAAGTCAGAATTTAATGATAATATCCAGAAAGCATTAGCTTCTGATGTAGATAAAATTATCAGACTGAAGTATGTAAACTTCGAAACAGGTTCTGCTAATTTGACTGCTTTATCAAGATATGAATTAGACAACGTGGTAGCTGCAATGGGTAAATATCCTACTGTAACGATTGAAGTAGCTGGACACACTGATAGCACAGGTTCTTTAGAAGGAAATGTTGCTTTATCAGATGCAAGAGCAAATAGTGTTGCTGCCTACTTAACTAGCAAAGGTGTTGCAAGTTCTCGGTTGAGAGCAGTTGGATATGGTCCAAACAAGCCAGTTGATACCAACGACACAGATGACGGTCGGGCGAACAATAGAAGAACAGAATTAGAAATTTTGACACAATAATGATTGAAGTGCATTGAACAGAATGCGATTATTGTGATTTAAGATATTAAGACTTATATATTTAAGCGATATAATTAGAAAAAATAATTGAATATGGCTGCTACAACAGTTTCTCCAGTAAAAGACAGAGAAGATATTCTAATTGAAGAGCAAGGTTTTGATGATCATTTTCATGATCACCATCACGGTGACAGATTCCAGTCGAACTTCATTATGAAGTACGTCTTTAGTATGGACCACAAAATCATTGCTAAACAATTCTTGATAACAGGAATGTTTTGGGGATTGATTGGCGCTGCGATGTCTGTCATCTTCCGTTTACAATTAGGTTTTCCAGAAGAGAGTTTAACTTGGTTAAAACCTCTTTTAGGGCAATGGATTGTTGTAAATGATGCGGGTATTGGTACATTAGCACCAGAATTTTACTACGCATTGGTAACGATGCACGGAACCATACTGGTTTTCTTTGTATTAACAGCAGGCTTGAGTGGTACTTTTAGTAATCTACTGATTCCACTGCAAGTTGGAGCAAGAGATATGGCATCACCCATGCTGAATATGCTATCTTACTGGTTCTTTTTCTTATCAGGAGTAGTAATGTTTGCTTCATTGTTCCTAAGTACGGGACCATTTGCAGGTGGATGGACAGCTTACCCGCCGTTGAGTGAATTACCGCAGGCTTCGAGTGGTTCAGGAGCAGGAATGACGATGTGGACAGTTAGTTTAGTGCTGTTCGTAGTATCAGTTCTTTTAGGAGGTATCAACTACGTAACAACTGTATTAAACTTAAGAACTAAAGGAATGACGATGTGGAGATTGCCATTAACTATTTGGGCATTCTTTGTAACCGCAATCATTGGTATTTTATCTTTCCCTGTATTAGCATCTGCTTTCTTCTTAGTAATGTGTGATAGAGGATTAGGTACTAGTTTCTTTTTAAGTGAAATCTTTATTGGTGGTCAAGCATTAGATAATGTTGGTGGTAGTCCAATCTTATACCAGCACTTATTCTGGTTTTTAGGACACCCTGAGGTATATATTATTATCCTACCAGCAATGGGACTTGTATCAGAAGTATTATCTGTACATGCTCGTAAGCCTATCTTTGGATATAAAGCGATGGTTTATTCTATCCTTGCGATTGCTTTCTTAGCATTTATCGTATGGGCACACCACATGTTTATGTCAGGTGTCAATCCATTTATCGCTAACTTCTTTGTATTATTTACATTGATTATCGCTGTACCATCAGCCGTCAAGGTATTTAACTGGATTACGACCGTCTATCGAGGTAATATTCGATTCAACTCTGCCAGCATGTTTGCGATTGGATTTGTATCTATGTTTATTTCTGGTGGTTTAACAGGTATTTTCTTAGGAAACTCTGCGATTGATATTCAATTACACGATACGTACTTCGTAGTAGCTCACTTCCACATTGTAATGGGAGTTGCGGCATTCTTTGGTATGTTCGCTGGTATCTACCACTGGTTCCCAAAGATGTATGGACGGTTTATGAATGAGACAATAGGAAAGATTCACTTCTGGGGAACTTTCGTTGGGGCTTATGCTATTTTCTGGCCAATGCACTATTTAGGTTTAGCAGGTGTACCAAGAAGATACTATAGTTTTGAATTATTTGATGCCTTTGCGCATTTCGATAATATGAATAAATTTATTACAGTAGCGGCAATTCTTGTATTCTTAGTACAGGTGTTATTCGTAGTAAACTTCTTCTACAGCATTTTCAAAGGGAAGTTAGTAACCACTAAAAACCCTTGGGGAGCGACGACTATCGAATGGACAACGCCAATCAACCCTGGACACGGTAACTGGCCTGGTAAAATTCCTACGGTACACAGATGGGCTTATGACTATGGTAAAGATGGCAAAGAGTTCGTTTCTCAAATTGAACCATTGGCAGCGGGAGAAGTATCAGATGGCGAAGGCGCACACCACTAATTTGACATAATCTCATGACTACTTCATGAGTTGAAAATAGACCCTTAGTTAAGTTCTTTGATGAATTTAACTAAGGGTTACTAGTATAAATCTATCAATCTAAACTAATTTATCAATATTCGTGCAAACGACAAAGGCAGTAAATAAGGACCAGCGAATTTTTGGCACTTTGACAAATAAAGTGAGCGACTATGGTCAGCTAGTTAAATTCAAGTTGAATTTAACTGTTGTTTTTTCTGCCATCATGGCTTATGTCATTGCATTTGACGGGACTGCTTCTTGGAGCGGTATTCTTGTTTTAGGCTTAGGTGGCTTTTTAGTAACAGCAGCAGCTAATACGCTAAATCAAGTATTAGAACGAGATTATGATAAATTGATGAAACGTACAGAAAACCGACCATTAGCGGCGGGAAGAATGAGCGTTTCGGAAGCAGTGATTATTGCTGGGTTGACCTGTTTGATAGGCACGGCTTTATTATCCATGTTTAACGCTTGGACTGGATTGCTAGGTATGATTTCTATGGTGTTGTATGCTTTTGTTTATACACCGATGAAAAGAGTGACACCAAACGCCGTAGCTGTAGGGGCAATTCCAGGAGCTTTACCGTTAATGATTGGTTGTGTAGCTGCACAAGGCGGAATGACAACTTTAGCAATTGTTTTATTCGGCTTACAATTCCTTTGGCAATTTCCTCACTTTTGGGCAATTGCATGGGTTGGAGATGCAGATTATAAAAAAGCAGGATTTAATTTATTGCCAAGTAAAAATGCGCAATTAGATAGTAGCATTGGCTGGCAATCAATGATATATGCTTTGTTTTTAATTCCTGTTGGTTTACTACCATATTGGTTAGGCATAACGGGAATGACTTCAGCGATTATTGTAACTATAGCAAGTATTATTTATACTTTCTTTAGTTGGAATCTATATAAAAAATGTACTCGAGAAGCGGCATTAAAATTAATGTTTAGCTCCTTTTTCTGGTTACCAGTAGTACTTTTTACTTTATATTTTGACAAACTGTAAACAAACTGTAAGCAAGGAATAATTAATAATCAATAATCAATTAATTAATCGATGGCATTAACAGTAACAGAAAATACAACAAATAGAAGTAAGATTGACTCAAAGAAGTTAGCATTACTAATTGGCTGTGCAAGTATAGTCATGATGTTCGCTGGTTTAACGAGTGCTTACATTGTTCGAAGAGCAGGAGGAAACTGGTTAGAGTTTAGGTTACCGAACATTTTTTTTATCAATACCATTGTCATGCTATTAAGTAGTGTGGCAATTCATAGTGCTTATATTTTCTTTAAAAAAGGAAACGAAGCTTTGTATAAAGGACTGTTAGTGCTTTCTTTTATTTTAGGATTGGCATTTGTAGTTTTGCAATATCAAGGATGGTTGGATTTGACAGCGATTGGAGTAGAGTTGACAGGAAATCCAGCAGGGTCTTTTATCTATGTCATTTCAGGTGTTCATGCTGCTCACGTATTGGGTGGATTGGCAGCGATTTTAGTGGCAATGATACAAGCTTTTTCATTGAAATATAAAGTGACTAAGAAAAGAAAGCTACGTTTTGAATTAACGTTAATCTACTGGCATTTTGTAGATTTTCTTTGGATTTATTTATTGATATTCTTTTTATCACAACAATAATAACTTTTAAGAATAAGAATAGCTGTAAAGTGAATAAGAGATTTACAACTCATCACTTACCACTTACAGCTAAATATTAACTTTAAACAGCAAAAAATAATGGCAACAAATACAGCCGCACACGACGAAGTACACGAAAATGACCAAGATTTATGGTCAGGTGGAAAACAGCCTTTTAAGGCGAGTTATGGGAAACTGATGATGTGGTACTTCTTACTCTCCGATGCTTTTACCTTTGCAGGTTTTTTGATTGCTTATGGAGCTTTAAGATTCAGTAGTCCTACATGGCCAGTACCTGATTTTGTATTTTCTACTGCTCCTTTTGGTATTCACCATGCCCCATTGATTTTCGTAACATTCATGTCATTCTTATTGATTTTGAGCTCGGTTACGATGGTAAGAGCAGTACAAGAAGGACATAGAGAAAATCAGCGTGGAGTGGTATTTTGGATGTTTTTGACGGTGATTGGAGGAGCAGGATTCTTAGGTTGTCAAGCATGGGAATGGACGAACTTGATTTATAAAGAGTGCATGACGGTTAATAGAAATCCTTTTGGCACACACACCGATAAAGGGGTGTATCTAAATGCGGATGGTTCTCGTTCTACTGCTGAAGATGATTTATTTAAGCCAGGAATGGGATACTTAATTCATCATGCACACCTAGATGATCACGGAGGCGGACATAGTCATGGTGATGATGGTCATGAAATGACAGCTGAAGAAAAGTTTTTAGCAGATGCAAACGCTACTGTTGCCGCTGCAAATTTAGATATGGCAAATTTACCAGAAGCAGGAGTTGATTTTCCCGGTTTCCGTTTAAATAATGAAGGCTTTATTCAAAGGAAGTTTGTGACAGAATCAGGTGTCGCTTCGGTTCAGGAAAATGGGCCAAAAGCATTTGGCGCTTTATTCTTTTTCATTACAGGCTTTCACGGGTTTCACGTATTATCAGGAGTGGTCTTCTTATTAATTATTATGTTGAATGCCGGAGGCGGTTTATATGCTGCCAGAAAGAATGGCTATGAAATGGTCGAGAAGATAGGTTTGTATTGGCACTTTGTCGATTTGGTTTGGGTATTTGTATTCTTAGTATTTTATCTACTGTAATTATTAAATTATTAGTTGATTTAAATTATTGATTATTATTAAACAGTTGAAAAACTGTTGAGCAAAAAATAAAAGAAATGGGACATCATAATTATGAAGATGCAAAGAAGATGGTTTGGAAAGGGTGCGCAGTTTTAGCAATAGTTACTTTAATTGAAGTATTTGTCTCCCTTTTTCAAAAGGGACATATTATAGCAGGTTTAGAAGATGTACCGGCAGTAGTGATTATTGCAGCTTTAGTCATTGGTATATTATCTATTTATAAAGCTTATTACATTATTTACAACTTCATGCACATGGCGCAAGAAGTACCTGGTTTAAGAATGAGTGTATTATTACCAACGGCCTTATTGATTTGGGGGATGATTGCTTTCTTCCAAGAAGGAAACTCTTGGGGAGAACGAAGAGAATTGATTAAAGAGAAGGACAGGGTAGAAGCAGAGGATGCGATAAAACCGCAGGGTATGCTCCTTAAAAAAATAGAAACTGAAAAATTACAATAATATGAAAGAAGGCGGGGCACAAACCCCGCCTTTTTTTGTTAGGTAAAGAAGAAGAGTAAAACGAAATTTTATTATAGTTTAATGGTCTTAAGTTGATAAAGAGAATTAGTGCGAACATACTAACCAATGACTTAATGACCAATGACCTAATGACCAACTTATGAGTAGAATTTTTCGCATAATAGCTATTAGTGTTTTTCTTGTTGGTTTTCCAATGGTGTCTTGGTATTACCTGAATGAGGGATATAAATATCGGATTAGCGTACTTAAAGAATTAGACCAAAACTTAGGCACAGTACCAGCTTTTCAATTGGTTAATCAAAATGGAGTAATAGTCAATCAAGAGGCTTTACCTAATAATGCAGTGATTACCAATTTTGTGGATTTAGCGACAGTTGAGAAGAGTAAGACCTACATGGATATTTTGTATAAGATTCAAGACCAATTTGACAAAAAAGATGATATTCTATTCTATACCTTTATCAAAGGCGCTTCTTTAGCGGATGTTCAAAACTATACAAAAAGCTTAAATATAAAAGAAGAGAAACAATGGAATTTCCTTACAGGAGATGCAGAACAGATGGAACAGTTTATCAATACGTTTCCATTTCCAGCAGGCGTACAAAAAAGCTATGCAGGAAATTCAACGGTAGCTATAGCGGACACCAGCTCTGTGATTCGATATTTTTACGATATGAATGATATGAAGAATGCAGGTAAACTAATTGAGCATATTGCCAATTTAATGCCGCAAGCACCACCAGAAGAGGCTAGAATGAAAAGAGAATTAGAAAAATAATTTATGCTTAACTACAGTGTGTGAAAAATTCCTACCCTTAATATCCCCTAGTCGAGCCCGTATGGGCGAGACAAAACTTAAAGTAATTCTTGTTACACTGTATTAACAATACTAAAAGATAAATGAGTCAACCTAACTTACAATTAGCAAAAAAATTAAATATCGCAGCGACTATCGTATCCGCTGTTGTGATGCTATTGGTCGTTTTTATGCGGCGTATCCATTTTGATACAAGTATTGATTTTAGTTTTTTACCTCCTTTTTATTCTAGTTTAAATGCTTTAGCAGCAGTTGTTTTAATAGCTTCGTTATATTTTATTAAAAACAAAAACGTAAAAGCACATCAACGAGCAAATTTTTTAGCTTTAGGTGTATCTGTATTATTTTTATTATGCTATGTGGTTTATCATACCACAACTCCAGAAACTAATTATGGAGGAGAAGGGACTATTCGTTATGTCTATTTTTTCTTTTTAATTACGCATATTATTTTGGCAGCGGTTAGTTTGCCTTTCATTTTATTTACTTTTATTAGAGGGTATACAGGGCAAGTAGAAAAGCACCGAAAGATGGCAAAATGGGTTTATCCTATATGGTTATATGTGGCGATTACAGGGCCGATTTGCTACTTGATGTTGAGACCTTATTATTCGTAAACAACTTATAAAACCAGTATTATGAAAAATAAAATTATTAAAATAATTACCCTTTGTTCTTTAGTTTTTTGCTTGCAATTGACTTCAACGGTTGAAGTACAGGCACAATGTCCAATGTGTAAGATGTCAGCAGAAAGTAACTTGAAAAATGGTGGTACAGATGGACAAGGACTAAATAATGGTATCCTTTATATGTTAGCGACACCTTATATAATTGTTTTTGGTATTGGTTATTTCTGGTGGAGAAACCGAAAGAAAGAAGAAGAATTTGAACTAGAGGAAAATGTTAATTTGAATTGATAAAACGAACGTATAGAGAACTTCCAGAACTCTAAGCCCGCCTGCCTTAGTCGGGCAGGTTCTGGAAGTTCTAAAACGACATTACGCCAA
>CALLVC010000465.1 GCA_938010785.1 uncultured Saprospiraceae bacterium | reverse complement strand
TAGGCTTTTATAAGCAACTTAATAATAATACCTTTGCACCGATTTTTGAAAAGAGGCTAGAAAGTAACAAAAAACAGCCAAATAGGGCCATTTTCGAACTTGAGCCTGATTAGCAATTTTATTTTTTTATAAAAAAGCAGAATTTCAAAATAATATATCAATGCTTCGTTTTTTCTTATCTACCATATATATATTTTCCTTTGCTTTATTGGGCCTCGCTCAACACGACCATAATCACGACCACGGAGATCATGGACATGGGCATGACCATGGCGACCATAGCCACGCAGCAGATGGCGGTCACGGACACGGCGCAACAATTTGTGGAGAACAAGCACATCACGAGTTCAACGCTGGGGATAATGCGATTCACCACATTGCAGATGCCAACGTTTATAGCATCGGACCCATCCAAATTCCTTTACCTGTGATTTTATATGCACCAGATAAAGGATGGGATTTCTTCATGGCCTCTAAGTTTCATGCAGATTTTATTGGTCATGGTGATGGACATATGGCATACAATGGATATGTATTAGACGGAGGTTCGGTAAAGAGAGTAACGGGAGCAGGATTCCCAGAAGGCGAAGTAAATATTAGCGGTATTGTACATAAGGAAATAGAGGTAGATGGCAAGAAAAAAGATGCTGCTTTTGTGTGCTATAATAATAATTTATATCCAACAGACTCAAAGAGTACCGCAGATGGTGGTTTGTTTGGAGGAGGAATTACGTCATTCTATGATTTCTCAATCACGAAGAATGTAACCTCTATGGCAATTGTACTAGCTTTCTTAAGCTGGTTATTTTTGTCAGTAGCTAGAGCAGCGAAGCGAAATGAAGGGAAAGCACCAACAGGCTTGCAAAACTTTATGGAACCATTTGTTGCATTCATTCAAGATGAAGTAGCCATTCCATTCTTAGGAGAAAAGTCAGATAAATTCTTACCATTCTTATTAGCTATCTTCTTTTTTATTTTAGGATTAAACTTATTCGGACAGATTCCATTCTTTGGTGGTTCGAACGTAACAGGTAACTTGGCAGTAACCGCTGTTTTAGCGATTATTACTTTCATCGTTACTAATATCAACGGAAATAGAGATTACTGGGGTCACTTATTCACTGCACCGGGCACACCTTGGTTCGTAAAATTAATTTTAGTACCTGTGGAATTAATGGGATTATTAATCAAGCCTATTACTTTAATGCTACGTTTGTTTGCAAACATCACAGCAGGTCACATGGTAATCTTGATTTTTGTAAGTTTCATTTTCATCTTCGGTAAGAGTGGCGAAAGTATTCCTGGCGCAATGGGAGGTGTAGTTGGAGCAGGATTATTAACCTTGTTTATGATGGCAATTGAGTTAGTCGTTGCATTTGTACAAGCGTTTGTCTTTACCATTTTAACAGCTTCTTACATCGGAGCAGCAACAGAGGAGCATCACCATGATGATGCACATGCACATTAATTATAGTGACTGGTAATTGGTAGATTGGTGAATAGTTTTTGTTTTTCATTGAATCTACTCTAGTTATCAATCAAATAATTCTAAATATAGATAGAAATTTGGTTCAGCAGTGAATCGAAATAATAAGAATAATCAAAAGTGAAAAGTAGTTGAAAATTAGAGAGAGGTTAGCTTAATGCATACACCAATCACTAGTCATCAATTACCAATCACTAACAAGATATTTTTTCATTTATATAAAATCTTCAAATTATGGGTGGTTCAATAGTAGCTATCGGTATGGGATTAGCAGTAATCGGAGCTGGTTTAGGAATCGGCTGGATCGGTTCAAGTGCTATGGAAAGTATTGCTCGTCAGCCAGAAGCAGTAGGTGATATTCGTGCGAATATGATCTTAATGGCTGCGTTCATTGAGGGTGCTGCGCTTATCGCGTTAATCCTTTCTTTCTTAGTGGCTTAATCCCCACAAAAGAATTAAGACTGACTACGCAACGGTTGGTTGTGGGTCAGTCTTACACAAATTAAAATTTAAAACGCTACAGTTATTTTTTTAATGTAGCTTCTAAAATAATAATATTATGTTGTTCTTAGCAGATTTTAGTGTAATCAAGCCAGATTTTGGATTATTATTCTGGACATCTATCTTCTTTTTATTGTTCTGGTTATTAATCGGAAAGTTTGCCTTCAAACCAATTGCAGAATCTTTAAAGAAGCGTACTTCTGATATTCAAGATGCTTTGGATGAAGCAAAGAAGGCAAAAGAAGAAATGCAAGCCTTGAATAGCAAGAATGAAGAGTTAATCAAAGAAGCGCAAGAGCAAAGAGCATTGATTATCAAAGAAGCGAAGGCCGCTAAAGAATCGATGATTAACGATGCAAAAGCAAAGGCAAAAGAAGAGGCGAATAGAATCGTTAGTTCTGCTAAAGCGGAAATTGAAGCACAGAAGAAAGCGGCTTTGACAGAAGTGAAGAATGAAGTAGGACAAATGGCATTGACGATTGCAGAAAAAGTAATTCGTAAAGAATTAAAAGGCAATCCAGACCAAGCGTCTTTTGTAGATAAGTTAGTAGGAGAAATAAAATTAAATTAGTGATTAGTGGTAAGTTGTAAGTGGTAAATCCCACTCACAACTTACCACTTACCACTTACAACTAATTCAGATGTCAGTAACAAGAATAGCATCAAGATACGCGAAGTCGCTAATTGATTTGTCGCAAGAGCAAAACAAATTAGAGCGAGTGTTGGAAGATATTCAAGCATTCCAAAAAGCGACGGAGCAAAGAGATTTCTTTTTATTATTAAAGAGTCCCATTGTCAATCCAGACAAGAAAGGGACTATTTTAAAAGAAATTTTTAGTGGTAAGTTTGATGAATTGTCAATGGCTTTTATCAATATCATTCTTCGCAAAGGAAGAGAGGGATATTTGCCAGATATTGCCGATGAATTTATACTACAATATAGAGCTTTAAAGGAAATCTCTACTGTAAAAGTTACCACGGCAGCACCTTTAACAGAAGCAGGATTGGAAGCAATCAAGGCACAGTTGAAAGGAAGTAGCGAAACAGCAGCAAATATCGAAATAGAAACAGCCGTTAATCCAGACATTATCGGTGGTTTTGTTATCGAATTTGGAGATAAATTATATGATGCTAGTGTAGCTCACAAGTTGAATAAACTTAAAAAAGAGTTCACTGGAAATCAGTACGTAAACAAAATGTAAATTTTTTAGTTATGGGCAATGAGTTATACGCAGTAAATGCAATTAACTCGATACTCATAACTCATCACTCATAACTAATAACTAAATTATATAGATATGGTTAACGTAAAACCTGACGAAATATCTGCGATACTAAAGCAGCAACTTTCTGGTTTCAAAACATCCTCAGAATTAGAAGAAGTAGGAACAGTACTTCAAGTAGGGGATGGTATTGCACGTATATATGGCTTGAACTCTGCTCAGGCAGGGGAATTGGTAGAATTTGAAACAGGCGTACAAGCAATCGTTTTGAACTTAGAAGAAGACAACGTAGGGGTAGTATTGATGGGTTCAGGAGAAGGCATTAAGGAAGGCGCGACAGTTCGTAGAACAGGTCGGATTGCTTCTATCAATGTTGGAGAAGGATTCATGGGAAGAGTTGTAGATGCCTTAGGAACACCAATTGATGGTAAAGGTCCAATTACTGGTGATACTTATGAAATTGCATTGGAGCGTAAAGCGCCAGGTGTAATTTATAGAGAGCCTGTAGCCGAACCATTACAGACGGGTATCAAAGCGATTGACGCGATGATTCCAATCGGTAGAGGTCAGCGGGAATTAATCATTGGTGACCGTCAGATTGGAAAGACGGCGATTGCGATTGATACCATTATCAACCAAAAAGAATTTTACGATAAAGGAGAGCCTGTATACTGTATTTATGTAGCTTCTGGACAGAAGGCATCAACAGTAGCAAACGTGGCAAAGACGTTAGAAGAAAACGGAGCGATGGCATACACCTGTATCGTTTCAGCTTCTGCCTCTGACCCAGCTCCACTTCAGTTCTACGCACCATTTGCGGGCGCAGCGATTGGAGAATTTTTCAGAGATACAGGAAGACCAGCATTGATTGTTTATGATGATTTATCAAAGCAAGCAGTAGCTTATAGAGAGGTATCTTTATTATTAAGACGTCCTCCAGGTCGGGAAGCATATCCAGGTGATGTATTCTACCTTCACTCTCGTTTATTAGAGCGTGCGGCAAAGATTATCAACGATGATAAGATTGCTAACGAAATGAACGATTTACCAGAATCTTTAAAGAAAGCTGGTATCGTAAAAGGTGGTGGTTCTTTGACTGCATTACCAATTATCGAAACACAAGCGGGTGACGTTTCTGCTTATATCCCAACCAACGTAATTTCTATTACAGATGGTCAGATATTCTTAGAGACGAACTTATTTAATGCTGGTGTACGTCCTGCGATTAACGTAGGGGTATCCGTATCACGTGTGGGTGGAAACGCTCAGATTAAGTCGATGAAGAAGGTATCTGGTACGTTGAAGTTAGATCAAGCGCAATACCGTGAATTAGAAGCATTCTCTAAGTTTGGTTCTGATTTGGATGCTGCGACGATGGCTATCTTAGAGAAAGGTAAGCGTAATGTGGAAATCTTAAAGCAACCACAATATTCTCCAGTAACGGTAGAAAAGCAGGTGGCAATTATATACTTAGGTACAAAAGGATTATTAAAAGATGTACCTGTAAATAAAGTGAAAGAATTCGAAGAGTTATTCTTATCTACTTTAGAACAAAGAAGTCCAGAAACATTGAAGACTTTCCAATCTGGTAAGTTAGCAGATGAGGCGGTGAAAGTAGTGACAGATTTAGCAGCAGAATTGACTGCACAATATAAATAATTAATTATTGGTTGATTAGTTGATTGGCAAGAAGCCAATCAACTAAATAATCAATCAACTAATAATCAATCAACCAGTATGGCTAATCTTAAAGAAGTAAGAGAGCGGATTAAGTCCGTCAAAAATACCCAGCAGATTACCAAGGCGATGAAGATGGTATCTGCCTCTAAATTGCGTAGAGCACAAATGGCAATTACGCAGATGCGCCCTTATGCCAATAAGTTGAACTCGATGTTGAAGAATATCTTGTCTAACTTAGAAGGAGATGCAAATACATCTTTTGGAGATGAAAGAGCAATCGAAAATGCATGTGTAGTAGTAGTCACTTCAAATAAGGGACTTTGTGGCGCTTTTAATACAAATGTAATAAAAGCAGCAGTAGCAACGATAAATGAGAAGTATGCTGCACAAAAAGCAGCAGGGAAGTTGACTATTATACCTATTGGTAAAAAAGGAAACGCTTACTTTCAGAAAAGATATAAGGATTGTACGATTGTTGAGGATCATGTTTTATTATTCGATGATTTAAGCTTCGATAATGTAGCAGAGGTATCTCAAAAATTGATGGATGCCTTTGAAGGAAAGGAGTATGATTCTGTTCATGTGGCTTACGGAAGATTTAGAAATGCCGCGGTTCAGTATCCAGAATGTGTGCAGTTCTTACCAGTAGAAAAATTAGAAGCAGAGGGGGAGAATGTACAGAAGCACAAAGCAGATTATATTTTCGAGCCAAGCAAGGAGGAATTATTAAAGCAACTGATTCCAAGTATTTTACAGACCCAATTTCAAAAGTTTGTTTTAGATACACACGCATCAGAGCATGGCGCACGTATGACGGCTATGGACGCCGCTACGGAGAATGCAGAGGAGTTAGTGAAAGAATTGAAAATCTCTTACAACAAAGCACGACAGGAGGCAATTACGAAAGAATTATCAGAGATTGTGGGTGGAGCAGCAGCGTTGGCAGGATAAATATCAAGATAAACGATATAAAAATTGCGCAACATTCTTAATTGAGTGTTGCGCTTTTTTATTTAATACAGTGTTTAGAAATCTTGTTCACTTAGAGTGATAAATAACGGAATAACTTGAACAACTTGGCTGTGTCTTTTGCAGCTATCTTTCTGTTGAAAATACTCACCATATCTAGCCTATGTCTGTGTTTTTCGCCTCGTCTAACTACAAAATTTACTCAATTTAAAAAAAGTGCACGTCCCTCTAGAAATCAATTATCAACAAGCTAGTATCTAACTAAGTAATAAAAAACACCTATTTAAAACAAAAATCTATAATAATAATTTGCCTTTTAGATTCTCTCTATTACAAGTAAATAATTTTACTACTGCAATAAATTAGATTTAGTTTTAATTGATTAGATACGATTGTCTAAATAAAAGTTAACTGAGAAACGTGCTATTATTTTTAGGGAGTTTTTTTATAGAGAAAATAGTCATAATCGTGGGTTATAAAATTAACCACAAAATGAGTTTTGACAAAACGAAATAAGGACTTATTTATAAATCAATCCCTATTTTAGCGTTTTATTTGTCTAAAAAGTACTTTTATCCGCTACTTTTTTATCCCTTAGGAACGATGTAGAAATAGATTTACAAACCTGCCTGAGGGTCGGGCAGGTTTGTAAGTTTATTTTTTCATCGTTCCTTATCAGAAGGTTGAAAAAATAAGTGCACTTGGTATTTTAAGAGATATGATTTAAATAATGGGAAGCAGTCACACCAGTTTTTGCTTTAAAAGCTTTTTGGAAAGAAGACTTTGATTTAAAGCCAGCCTTTTGATAAATAGACTCAATGGTAAAAGTTTGGTGTTGTCCTTCTTGAAAAAGGCGCAAGACCTCTTCAATTCTATATTCGTTAATGAGGGCATTAAAATTTTTACCAAAACCAGCATTGATAGTTTGAGAGACATAGCTAGTATTGGATTCTATTAAGTCGGCAAACTTCTTTAAAGTCAAATCAGGAGCGAGAAAAGATTTATCAGAGGAGAGAGAATAAATGATTCTTTGTTTTAAAGTTTCATCGATATGTTTGGAAGGGAGAACAATAGGAGCTTCCTTTGTTTTTTGTTTTGCTTTAAATACTTGCTGTTTTTCTCTACTTTGAGCGAGTATATAATCGTAGGCTTCTGTTACTTCTTTATTTTTTTCATAAAATGTAATTCCAAACCAAAGTGATAAGATTGCTATTAATGAAATAGCAGATAAAATGACATATTGCATATTAATTGTCGCCTTATTTAAAGCTACTTCTTTTTCTAAAATTAATTGTTCTCTTTTAATCTCTCTTAACTTAGCACTTTCTTCTAGGTGAATTAAATTATTAGCGCCTGCAATTCTGTCTATAGAATCTTGCTCTATAGAAGCTTTTTCTAACCAATAGTTGGCTTGTTCATAATCCTTTTTGGCTTTAGCAATTTTACTTTTGAATTGATAAAAAATGACTTGATAATTACCAATAAATTTTTGCTCAAGCAACCAAAAATCAATAGCATCTGCGTAGTAGACAGCTTCAATTATTTTCTTTTGCTCTAATTTGATTAACCCCATTCTAAGTAATGGGATGCCCAAGTGATAAATAACCTTGTGTTGTTTCATCAAATCAATGGTTATTTGCAGCGTTTTTTCTGCTTCATCAAATCTTTTTAAATCAAAATAATTGGTTCCCAAATTATTATAAACCGCAATGAGCAATAATATATTATCATTAGAAACACTGTCCGTTAAAAAATTTAATTTGTAATCAATACTTTTTTCTATATATCCAAGGTCAGACCACGCTTTAGCAATATTTGCTAACACCCAATATTTAAGGAAGGTGCTATCTGGTGCTAGTTGGGGCAGTAGTTTTTCTGCTTTTTGATAGTGTTTTAATGCCAATTGATAGTCCTTATTAAAATAGCCTCTGAGAGTGCCGATTAGGTCATGAGCGATAATTTTTCCTATTGTAAAATTTATGCCCTCTGCTATCTGTAAAGCTTTATATCCATAGTCTATTCCATTTTTCTCTTTCGTAAATTGCGTATATCTAGCGTAGGCTAGGTAGGCCATGCAAAGAATCTTTTTCTTAGCTGTTGTTTCTTCACTTGCTTCAATTATTTGAATTGCTTTTAGCGTATTATTTGTCGTATTTCTGAAAGTGCCATTTGACTGGGCAATCTCTGCCTTTCCAAGTAATAAAAAAGCAGATTTTAAAGGATAAGTATCTAACCACAACAATTCTGTTTTTTCAACAAAATCTTTGGTTTGTTTAGGGGCTTTTATACTTGTTTCGTATAGCGTAATTAAAAATGCAACACCTCTTTCATGTGGATTTGAAATAGTCTTTATTTCACTGACCCTCAATTGGTTTTTATCAAAAGTAAGCGCTTTTTTTCCATAAATTGATTGAGCAAAAGAAAGGCTGAATAAAAATAACAGGAAAGATTTAGAAAGAAAGGAATAAAGGGGTATTAATGGAAGTATCCATTGGGTGTTTGCTGATAGTAATAATGAGGGAGATAAGTCATCTCCTCTGATTCTCTCCTGTTTCATTTGTTCTTAAATAGAAAATGTTAAATAGTAATAGTAACCTATTTTAATGCAAATTAAATAGATAGTTAGAGTGGCGAAAAACAACATCTCTAACCTTAATTATAGGAAAACTAGAAATTTATTGAGAGAACAAAATAGAATGTCTCTTGTATATTAACGCGAATTTCTTGCTACAAAGTTAGCATATTTCTACTAGTAAGAATTCATTTGAGCGATTAAGAATTAATAAACAATCAATCTTTAATATAACTTTACCCAAAAGTAGGTAGTTTCATCTCTAAAATTCTAACTAACAAATACACTTTGATTAGGAGCCAATCGGTCCTAATTCCACCCCTTCAGAATAAGCTGCCTGAACACCATTTTCACTAAATGCCTTTTTTATGTGAGCTAAGGTATCATAAGTGGCGTTCCAATAATCGTCGGGGTTGATGAAAGGACGAATAGCTAATACTATATTATGGCTATCATAACTTTCAATACCAACTTCAGGTGCTGGGTCATTAACAATATTAGGCACATCCTTTAAGGCTTCTAAAATAATTTTTTTGACCCTCGGAAAACTTTCCGCATATGGCATGGTTACATTCAACTCTAATCGAATATGCCCCTTAGTGGAAAAGTTGGTAATTACATTATCTGTAACTTGACCATTTGGTACAATCAAGGTCTTTTGCCCTGGTGTAATTAGCGTTGTATTAAAAATTTGTATACTTTCTACTTTTCCAAATTGTTCAGCTACTTGAACCCAATCCCCGACTTTATAAGGTCTGAAAAATACGATGGTGATTCCTGAAGCAAAATTTCCTAAGAATCCTTGCAATGCCATACCAACCGCGAATCCAGCAGCGGCAAGCAAAGCGACTAAAGAAGTTGCATCAAAACCAATTCTTCCTGCAGCGACTAACAAGACAACTGCTTTCATCGCAATATCTAGAAAAGAAGAAAAGAAAGAAATAATTTCTTGGGGAATTCCAGTTCTTTGTAGTCCGGCTGTGGCCACTTTATTGATTCTTTTAATTACCCAAAAGCCAATAACTATTATTGCAATGGCAAATAATAGTTGAGGAGTGAAACGAATAATTGCATCTAATGCATCTTTTGCATAGCGTTCTACGATTTGTACTTCATTCATAGTTATACCACTTAATTTAACTTGTTGTCAATATAACTCGCAATATAAAAATCTTCTAGCGATTAAAATTCATTCTGAAAATATTTTTTTTATCCTAAAATAAGTTTTGCGCCCTATAAATTTGATGTTTGGAGATAGCTAAAAAATATAACTATATAGAATAATAAAGGAAAGACACCATAATTTTTATTAAAAAAATGGGTTTCATTGAGTACAATTTGTCTATTAGTAGCTTATTATTAAAAAAGCAAGGAATAGAATGCAACGAAATTCTAGATTTGAAAGAACTATGAAACATCAACAAAGTATCTATTTTGCATTAATTTATTATTTACTTAAGAATTAGTTATTTTTACGATTCTATTTTATGACCGAAATCGCTTATCAAAACAAGTATGTTTGAATTTTTATTGACGCATAATAATACCGATAACCCCACTGCCTTGGGGATTCTCATTACGGTCTTATGTTCTTTTTTTTTATCCTCTATTATAGTTTTTACCTATGAATTGACGACGAAAGGGATACATCGACCTGTTCATTTTTTACAGTCGATGGTCTTAATCTCAATTGTGGCAGCTACGGTAATGCAGGCAATAGGAGACTCTCTGGCAAGAGGATTAGGTATGCTTGGGGCGTTAGCCATTATACGATTCAGAACAGTATTGGATGACCCACGGAATATGTCGTTTATGTTTGCGTCCTTAGCAACAGGGATAGCATGTGGGGTATTTGGGTTCACAATTGCCTTTATAGGTACCTTTGGTTTTTGTATTGCAGCCATTATTTTACGGTTTTCTCCTTTGGCAAACACCGATGAATTAACAGGGACTTTAAAAATAGATATTCCAATTGAAAGTGGCTTAGAAGAGCGGATTACAAAAATACTGAAAGGGTATTGTGATAAATTTGTGTTGAACCAAATTCGTTTTTTGAACCTACGGAAAACAGGCAAAATAAAAGATGTTGCAGGTAACATAATCGAAGAAACAGAATTAGAAAACCTTAAAGAATTGAATTATTCGGTTCGCCTAAAGCGAGGAAAAACAATGTCTGATTTTGCTAATGATTTAGAAAAACTTCCTGATTTACGAGATTTACGCTTGAAGTTTGGGAAAGAATCTGTGAAGTTATAGATTGACTAAGGGGGTGGGAGTAAGAAAGACCTAATGACCAATGACTAATTAACTAATGACTACCTTAATGAGATACTTAAACATATTTTACCTTTTTGTGATAATAGTAGGCTTGCTACTTTGGCGGCTTAACAGCTCTATGAATAAAGAGGTCGTGACTTTCTATGGATTTGCGGAAAATAAGGAAACTGAAATTAATTTTAATTATTCGGTTGCTGTTGGTAAGATTCATGTGAGCCCTGGTGAATTGGTAGAAGAAGGGACCCCCTTATTGGATATGTTCCGAATTCAATCTAAAGAAACATTGGCGGACCAGCCTTTTAGAATTAGGGAGTTAAAAGCAAAAGAACGTGCATGGTTATCCGAAAAAGAAGGGGATATTAAATTGATTCAGACTCAAAAACGATTAGAATTAGAGCAAATAGCTAATGATATTCAAAAGTTAAAAGCGCAGAAAAAATTTCAATCAACACTTTATGAAGATTTAAAAAGTATTGATAAAACGGAGACGGCGAATTCGCCAATTGATGATAAAATAAAAGCGTTAGAAAACGAAAGGGGTTTGGTTATTGAGACATTTGACCAAAAGATTGAGAATATAAGAGCGGAGTTGAAAATAGGAGGTAATCCTTATAAAGTAGAGATTAATCGATTGCAAGCCGAGCAGGCATTTGATGCTGAAAATAAAATGATTGATATCCAATTAAAAGCGCCTGCCAAAGGATTGATTGGAAATATTTATTGCAAAGAAGCGGAACACATACCTTCCTATAAAACACTAATTTCTTTCTATGAACCGAATCCATCCTTGGTCAAAGGATTTGTGCAAGAGGATTTGATTTTGCATGTGGCTTTGAAAGACTCTTTTTTGATTCGGTCAACTAAAGAAGCGAATACTTTCTGTTATGGAATAGTGACGGGATTAGGGTCGCGAATAGTAGAGATTCCCGAGCGTTTACGGAAAATGAGAGATTACAAAACCTTTGGTCGAGAAATATTAATTAGCATACCAAAAGAGAATAATTTTCTACAAAAAGAAAAGGTCATATTAGAATTCTTGAACCCACCCAAAGACTACAAGCCGATGCAAAAGCGGGCGCCAATGGTTGATTTAAAAGTAAATGAATAGACATTTTATTTGAAGCAGTCTATAGTAGCAAAGTAAACTTTACTCATGTTAATAAATAGCCGTCTAATTATTGTTCTAATCTGGTGTGTAAGTACAGTAATGTCTTTTGCGCAAGCGCCCCTTAGCATACCTACTTATATTCAAAATAGGGTAGCCTCGCTGGATAACTTACCTGAGCGTAGTGCTAGAAATCAGCAATTCAATGCAGGTTGGATAGATGGAATGGATATAAGAACAGAAACAGATGAGTTTGATTTTGAACGACAGCGATATTTGTTTCGAGTTTCACCAAGTACGCCCAAAATACGAACTGCGCAAACAAATTTACATCAATTATATCTTAAAAAGGCGGACTTAAAAAACAGCCTTTTACGAAAGGATTTTATAGAAATAGCCTATGAAGAAGTACTAGTTTTTTATGAAGCTTACCGCAAATTATCGATTAAGGAGGAATTATTAATAGTGCTGCAAGACCAAGAGAAAGTTTGGGGGAAGTTGAGTCAAGTGTCTAAAGAAATACCCAAAGATTGGCTAGAGATACAGGAAGATATTGCTCAGTTGGAAATAGATATTTACAAAGAGGCCAATATTCTTAGTACATGGGAATTCCAAGGGTTGAATTGGGAAGATTTAATTCCTGCAGATAGTATTTTAAACCAATTGGGAAATAATACAAATAATCGCTTTCCCTTAAAAGCTAGAGCATACGATGTAGAAAATCTAATTATTGAAAGAGAAGAGGAGCTAGAGCAAGCAGAACAGAAAAAACTCTTAGATTTTGTACAAGTGGAGTATCGTGGGCCACACGAAGATTTATTAAAAGAGCGAGTTTCTTTAACCGCTGCTTTTAGACTACCATTTTCATCAGGTCGGAAATTAAAAATGGAGGAGATTGCCATTGAAAAAGAAATGCTGCAACAAGAAAGATTAGCCGAAAAACAATTGAATAAATATAAGGAAAAAGATTCGCGTAATAAGTTAGATTTATTAATAGAAGAGCTTATTTTTAGTAAAAAACTTTATGCCGAACAGGCTAAAAAAATGCTCTCAATTGCCCAAAAGAGTAGTGCTATGCGAGGAGATAATCCGTTATTTACGCTATATCAAAAAGAAGCACAAATTGAGAAAAAATTGGAAGTATTAAAATTAGAGATGGCAATTTATGCCGAATATTTGGATTACCTAAAGTTGACAGAGCTGTTATTTGCTGCTTCAGCCTACGATTTATTGTCTAAATGAAACAATAATTAGCCTGATACTTCGCTTCTTTTATAAACAAGTTGCTTTCCTTGTGAGAATTAGCTAACTTGATAGTCCCTTCCGACAGGTTTTAACGCTATTTTCTTAAAACAAACACTTGTTTACAGTTCAACGGAGAATTATCCCTCATCAATTCCCTCATTCCCCAAATATCCTCCCTACCACTTCGTTCCAACAAATACTGAAACAGAGTTTACAGCATCAAAATTATGTTCTTACAATTACAAAAAGCAAACTATTTACTAGCTATTCTAGTACTTTTTAGTACCAGCATTTTTGCTCAAGAATCCGAAAGCCTTGCTCGAAAATATCCTAAAAATTCCAAAGTATTATACCGAACGATTGAAGTCAAAAAAGAAATAGGGAAAGTAGTTATTGCGATAGACAATCATGAAGATTTTGAATATGATTATTGGCAAGGAGATGCTATTTTAGTGGAGCAAGAAATACATTTAGAAAATGCACCCAATAGTGTTTTTAATGAGTTGATGCGCAAAAAGCGATATACCATTTCAGAATCTGTTCAAGCCAATGCTTTGGTTTTACAATATAAAGACAAATCCACTAAAGCTCTGCAAGTGAATTATAAAGATATCAACGAAAGAGTTTATTTAAAGCTGTTAGTGCCAGAGAAAATGGGCGTAGAGTTGCAATAAACAATAAACAGTAGGCAGTAAGCAGTAAGCAGTCAGCAATTCTTGGTTTGGCAGTTGCTTCTATCCAGTAACTTCCCGTCACTGGATAATTTTATCGAATGTAGGCTATAAATCAACCAGTAACAGGAAGTTACTGGATGGAAAAAAGTCAAACCTAGAATTGCTGGTAAGCAGTAAACAGTAGGCAGTTCTGCAAATTGCAAACTGCCTACTGCCTACTGTTAAAAATGCGCTTGTCCAGCTTTCACCGCAGCGACTTCTTTTCGTATATCTTGCTCGTACCATTCGCTTAATTGTTGGCTTAATTTGCCCAATTGACCATCACCTATTATTCTACCATCTATTTTAGTCACGGGAGTCAGTCCACCAAAAGTACCCGTTACAAAGGCCTCGTCTGCACCATAGACATCAAAAAGAGAGAAGTTTTTTTCATAAACAGGAATCCCTTTTTCTTTGCAAATTTTGATAAAAGTACCTCTAGTGATGCCATTCATACAGTATTGGCCAGTAGAAGTCCAGACTTCTCCGTCTTTTACCATAAAGAAATTCGTGGCATTACAAGTAGAAACAAAACCGTTAATATCCAACATCAAGGCTTCATCACAGCCCGCTTCAATTGCTTGCACCAAAGCCATGACTTCATGTAATTTACTATGGCAATTCAATCGTGGGTCTAAGTAGTCTGGAGAACCCCGACGAATGGTGCTGGTAAAAAGCGTCACTCCATTTTTTTTACTTTCAGGGGAGGCTGCTTTATGTTCTGCTATGATGACTAAATTTGGCCCACTAATAGTCAATCTGGGGTCTTGAGAAGGCGTTTTTTTAATACCTCTGGTCACCATAAAACGACAATGTACATTGTCTTGCATCTTATTGGCATTCAACACCATCCATATTTTTTCGACCAATTCGGCTCGCGTCATTCCCATATCCATGCCTACGGTTGCTGCCCCTTGCCAAAGTCGGTCGAGATGTTCTTTTAGGTGAACCAAAACCCCATCGTGCAAACGTAAGGCTTCCCATATGCCATCGCCCACTAAATAGCCGCTGTCGAAGACAGAGATTTTAGCTTCGTTTCGTGGAAACAATTCTCCATTTACATAGATTAATACATTTTCGTTACGTTTATCGGGGAGTGCATTATGTGTACCGTGGACCATGACTTTTAATAGTTTTAATTTGATGATGAAATTGAAGACAATGATAAGGAAAAGATAGAGATTATATTAATTACAATTCAAAATTTAGCGATTATTTTAAATCAATGCATCATACAAAATTTCTACAGGATGCAATCCCTTTCGACCCGTTCCGTCTGCTATTTGATGCCGACAACTCGTTCCTGCGGCGGCAATAATCACCTCTTTTTTTGCTGCTCTAACCGCTGGAAATAAGACTAATTCACCAATTTGCATACTGACCTCATAATGCTCTTTTTCATAGCCAAAAGAGCCAGCCATCCCACAGCAACCCGAAGGGATGACTTCGACCGAATAGTTTTCAGGTAGTCCCAATAACCAAGCAGCGTATTCTACACTTGACAAGGCTTTTTGGTGACAATGACCATGGACTAAAATGTGTTTTTCTACCTTAGAAAATTGCTCAGAAACAATGTGTCCTTGTTTGATTTCGTTAGCTAAAAATTCTTCAATCGTAAACGTGTTTTTAGCTAATTCCTTGGCTTTTTTTCTATTGTTCTCCGCAACCAATCTTGGATATTCGTCTCTGAAACTTAGGATAGCGGAAGGTTCTATACCTACTAGTGGTACCTCTTTAGAAACTAGCGGACTAAAGATATTTACATTTTCAATGGCTACTTTTTGTGCCATTGGTAATAAGCCTTTCGATAAGGCAGCACGACCACTTTCGGGATGTGCTATCAACTTAACAGCATACCCTAATCGAGCTAATAATTTAATGGTTTTAATACCAATTTCAGTATCGTTATAATTGGTAAATTCATCACAAAAAAGATAAAGTTCTCCTTTAGTATTTTGATTATTTTTTAGAGTAGGGTAGTGCTTTTTATACCAACTTCTTAAAGTAGTTTTTTGAATTTTAGGTAAAGACCGTTGAGGAGCAACACCTAATATTTTTTTCAATAAGCCACCCGTTAAGCCATTGCCCAAAAAGAAATTACTCAAGCTAGGAAAAAGAGCGCCTAGTTTATTTAATTGATTAATTTTTGCAAAGGCTTTTGCTCTCAAAGGCACGCCATTACTTTTGTAGTACTGATGCAGAAATTCTGCCTTTAAGCTAGACATATCCACATTGGACGGACATTCTGAAGTGCAACCTTTGCAAGAAATACATAGGTCCATGACCTCCTTTATTTCTTCGTGATTGAAAGGATTTGGGCTAGTATTTTCGGTTAAAAAGGTGCGTAAAGTATTGGCTCTGGCTCTGGTTGTTTCCTTTTCATCTCGTGTTGCCATATAACTTGGGCACATCGTTCCGCCAGATAAAGGCAGCTTTCTACAATCTCCCGAGCCATTACACTTTTCAGCTAATTGTAAAATTCCACCTGTATCAGAAAAATCTATAATCGTTTGAAAGTCAGGTGTTTGTTTTTGTGGGTTAAACCGCATCACCGTATTCATTGGTGGAGCGTTCACTATTTTATTGGGGTTGAAAATATGGTTGGCGTCCCATTTGTTTTTGATGCGTTTAAACAAATTATAATTTTCTTCTCCGACCATCATTGGGATAAATTCTCCCCGTAAGCGACCGTCGCCGTGTTCCCCACTTAAAGACCCTTGATATTTTTTGACCAATTTGGCGGAAGCCAAAGAAATTTCTCGAAATTGTTGATTGCCTTCTTCTGTTTTCAAATTCAACACAGGGCGCAGGTGAATTTCGCCAGCACCTGCATGCGCATAATACACACTACGTTGTCCATAACCAGCCAGCATTTCTTCGAAGTCGGCGATGTAATCGGGCAAATCTTCTAGAGCGACCGCCGTATCTTCAATACAAGTTGTTGCCTTTTTATCTCCCGGAATATTGGATAATAAGCCTAAACCTGCACTTCTCAATTTCCAAACTTTTCCAGTATTGGGAGGATAAACTTTGGGATAAGCAAAACCTAAATTTTTACTTTTAAAATCAGCGATTAAAGCATCAGCTTTTGCTTCCGCTTCGGCTGCCGTTGTGCCTCTAAATTCAACCATCAAAACACCTTCGGGGTCTCCCTCAATAAAGAATCTATTTTTACTTTGTTCAATATTATCTTTGGTGCAATCCAAGATAATTTTATCCATCAATTCACAAGCACTCGGCGTATGTTTCATGGCAAATTGAGTTGCCCTCATACTTTCGTTAATCGACTCAAAATGTGCTGCTACCACGATATCGTGAGGTGGCGGTAAAGGGTCAACATGGATTTTTATTTCGGTAGTGAAAGCTAGTGTCCCTTCAGAACCACAAAGAAGCTTGCAGAAGTTAAAATTGGCAATATCGTTAGACCCCTTGGAGGGTTCCAAACCCTCCAAGGGTTTCGCTGCTAAAGATTGAAATGGAGTCGTTTTTAATAAATAATCCACCGCATAGCCCGTATTTCGTCGATGAATAGAAGGTTTTGGAAATTCCTCAATAATATTTTGTTGAATATCAGATTGGCTTAATTCGTCAAAGATATGCTGATAAATCTGCCCTTCTAAACCCTTTTGTGTTTTCTTTTTTTCAAAAGTAGGTAGGTCAATTTCCTTAAAAATAGCGGTCGAACCATCACTTAAAATAGTTTTCAATTCGAGAACATGTTCTCTCGTTGTGCCATAGACAATAGAAGTTGTACCACTCGAATTATTACCTACCATCCCTCCAATCATTGCTCGATTGGCAGTAGAAGTAATCGGACTAAAAAAATAACCATGCGGTTTTAGAAAATGATTTAATCTGTCTCGGACAACGCCCGGTTGGACCCGCACCCATCCTTCTTTCGCATTAAATTCTAAAATTTTAGTAAAAAATTTGGAGACATCCACGACAATGCCATCGCCAACGCATTGACCAGCCAAAGAGGTTCCCGCAGTACGTGGAATAATGGACGTTTTATGCGTTTTAGCAAATTGAATCAATGCCTTAATATCTCCTTCTGTTTTGGGTAAGGCTACCGCTAAAGGAAGTTCTTGATAGGCAGAAGCGTCAGTCGCATAAAGCGTTCGCATGAGGCTATCAAAATGTAATTCGCCTACTAATGCTTGAGCTAATTGGGTTAATGCTTTTACGAGTTCATCATTTCTATCTGTCGATAGACAGGCATCATTTTTCATTCATCATTAATTTTAACTCTGATTTTATCACCTTCCAAGCAGCAGAATGAGGAGAAACCATATCGAAATGGCCACCACCTTCGATATTAATTACTTGTGCATCATCCCCTGCTGCTTTGGCTTTGGCAGCATAAGTCTCACCCTGGTCGGCAGGTACGATATTATCAACCGCTCCTTGAATCAGCCGAGTTGGAATATTGCTTGGCAATAGGTGGATAGGACTACATTTAGTATATCTAGATTGCATATCATTGGCTTTTCCGCCCATTAATTCTACGACAGCCATACTGCAATCGTTTCCTACTTTATCATAAGCTGCTAAATCCGTAATTCCCGCTAAAGAAATAATGCCTTTTACGGGAAGTGGATTAGGATTATATAATCGACTTTTATCGGAGAGGTTATTTTGTGAAGCGAGCCATAAAGCTAAATGTCCTCCTGCGGAATGCCCCATAATTACAACATTTTCAAGGTCTAGTGGATAAATGTCTGCTAATGTTCGAGCAAAATCAACACTTGCTTGCACATCTTTAAAGGTATTGGGATAGCCACCACCTTCATCACCCACACGGCGATATTCAGGTGTCCAGACAGCATACCCTTCTTTCACCAAATCACCTGCTACTGCGGAAAGATAATCCAAATTATAAGCGGATAGCCAGCAGCCTCCATGAATGAAAATGACCAAAGGAAAGGTATCTTGGGTTAGAGGAGTGCGCAATTCACCAATCTGTAATTCTTCTTCTCCATAAGGAACCATATAATCGAAAGGCACTTTTTCAAAACTATTGACCTCTTTCCACGGGACATTATGGGTGGTATATTCGATGCTTTCGGGAGTAGTGGCAACCGTTTTTTCGGTCTCCTTAATTTTTGTATTGTCGTTTTGTTTGGTAGTAGAAGGAGTATTACAGGCAAAAGTTAGCCCAATTATTGCAGTAAAAAGGATATATTTTAGAAGAGTCATTGATTTTGTTTAAAGTTAGTTGGTACATTTGTCATAAAATAGTGACTTAATAGACGGCAAATTCGTTTATATTAGGGAAAATTACTAATAAAATTAATAATAATGTTGATACAAAGATTTAGAGGAAAGATACATCAAGTAAAGGTAACAGAGGCGCAATTAAACTATGTAGGTAGTATAACAATTGACGAAAACCTAATGGATGCGGCAGGATTTTATGAAGGGGAGCGAGTGCAGATAGTCAATAATAATAATGGAGAACGTTTTGAAACGTACACGATTATTGGAGAAAGAGGTTCTGGAATCATTTGTTTGAACGGGGCAGCGGCTAGAAAAGCACAAATTGGTGATGTGTTAATTATTATTGCTTATGGTTGGATGACACCAGAAGAGGCGAAAAAGACAAAACCAAAAATTGTTTTTCCCGATGCCAATAATCAGGTGCCCAAAAAGAAGAAAAAGAAAAAGAAGAAATAATGACGGGCTTATTTTTCCTCCTTAAAATCTGGTGATTTCAAATACTTTGTATGCAAGAAGTAATTACTTATTATTTGGAAATGACTTCACCATCGGCATTAAACCCAAAATTAGATTCCAAGGGTTTAATTATTAAAGAATGTGAAATCAAGCAATTTCAAGTCAATAAATTTTTATATCAATTTGTCGGTGCCGCTTGGGAGTGGACCGACAAATTGAAACGCTCCGATTCAGCTTGGCAAAGCTATGCCGAAAATGACAACCTGAGAACTTGGATAGCTTATTATAAAGGAACTATCGCAGGTTATTTCGAACTCCAACAAAAAGCCGAAGGTTCTGTAGAACTCACCTACTTTGGCTTAGCTCAAAATTTTATTGGTAAAGGATTTGGTGGTTATCTATTATCTCAAGCGATTAAAGAAGCATGGGGATGGGGAGGAACCCAACGGATTAGGGTAAATACCTGTAGTCTAGACCACCCAAGTGCCTTGAATAATTATAAAGCTAGAGGTTTTAAGTTATATAAAGAAGTGAAACGTATGAAGCCGCAGTAAGCAGTAGTGTCAATAGCAATACTTTACTCTATTAACCTTATTCACCTCATTACCTTATCTACCTCATTACCTTACTTAAGAACCTTTGTCCAAGTCCGCAGAACCTTTGTCCATTTTTTTAGGTCGCTTTTGCCTGCATCTTTGTGGTATAATTATTTAATCACTTAATCATCCAAAAATAAATATCATGAAAGAGATAAAAGATTTAAAAGACTTCGAAGCACTAGTTAATCAAGATAAGCCAGTATTGCTAGATTTTTACGCAGACTGGTGTGGACCTTGCCAAACACTTTTACCAACGGTAGAAAAGTTAGCAGAGAAATACGAGAATGATTTTGAAATCCGCAAGATTAATGTGGACAAAAATCCTCAACTAGCTCAGCAGTTTAAGGTGCGTAGTATTCCAGCACTTTTTGTCCTAAAAGACAAAAAAGTAGAGAAGTCATTAGTTGGTCTACAGTCAGAACATGCTTTAGAGCAAGTAATTCAAGAATTTTTAATACCAGCATAGTTTTAGTAAAATTGTAATTAACCCCCGAGGGCGATTGATTACATCAGTCGCCCTTTTTTACTTTATGATGACCAACTTGTTTTTCATAATTTCCTAAACCCTTTAAAATACTTATCATGAATGTACAGAATTTGAATCAACAGCACTTAGAAATCAATGAAATCGAATGTGGCAATTGTTGGGGACACCAAGAGTGGAACGGCGTTGTTTGCCAAAAACAATTAAAGCGAACCGATAAGACTCAAGATGGTTTTATCCTGAAATTCATTAAAAAATATCTTTAATTATTTTCCAAAATAAAAAACATCATGACATTAGAATATCAAGTATTAAGTCCCGCAGTTCAAGAAATTGAAGCCAAGTTAAAAGAGTTGTCTTTGGCTTTTACAAAAAAGCAACTAACTAAACTTAAAACCCCTCGATTAATTGATGGTCGCGAAAAAGTTAGCGGGCTCAAAGCTATTTTAGAACATTTAGACGTATTATCGGGAGAGCTTAATGCTTGGTACTATTGTGAATGTTAAAAGAAATTGAGTAACAGTAGTCGTTGTTACTCAATTTTTTATTTTTGTCCAAACTAATTCTATCTTCCTGTTGTTTCCTTTAAAAAATATTATTTTTACAATATGGCTTTAACAACTAAGGAGACCTACTTATTTCAAGATTTTAAACTACAAGAAAACGCGCCTTTTTTTGAATTAACTTCACTAAAAGTAAATACGTATTGCGTAGCGAATAAGAGTGAAGTGTCGGACCAATATAAAATCTATTGGATAGAAGATGGTTCAGGGAAGTATAGCATCGATTTTAAAGAATTTACCATTAGCGGGTCCGGTATTTTTTGTTTGTCTCCCGGTCAGGTTTTTACGGTAGAGAGTGAGAAAGTGCAATCAGCTTTTCAAATAGCTTTTGACAAAGATTTTTACTGTATAGAAACGCATGGAAAAGAGATTGCGTGTAATGGTCTCCTATTCAATAATGTACACCGAGCTACCGCTATTGCGGTCAAAGAAGAAGAGAAGTCCATTTTCCAAAATTTGGTCAATCAGATGGTTGGAGAGTTAGAAAATAAAGGAAGTTCTCACCGAGACATGTTGGAGACTTATTTGCGGATGTTTTTGATTCAAACATTACGGCTAGTAGATATTAAAGAAGCAGAAGTACAAGAAGTGACGCATCAACAAGACCAATTAGCACAAGATTTTATTGCTTTAGTCGAAAAGCATTTTCGTCAAGAACATACTGTGACAGGCTACGCTGAAAAGTTATTTATTGCGCCCAAATCTTTAACCAAAAGACTCAAAGTATTAGACTATCCGAGCCCTTCTCAAATTATCAAAGACCGCTTGGTGTTAGAAGCTAAACGACAATTGAAGTTTTCTACTAAGACAGTAAAGGAAATTGCCTTTGAATTGGGGTTTGATGACCCTGCTTATTTTTCTCGACTGTTCTCTAAGAATGCAGGAGCTTCGCCTGCTCAGTATCGGCAACAGGAGTTGGCTTAGGTGTTCAGAATGGAGCATTTTGTCTGTCCCACCTCTAAGCATTCAACGTCAAAGCCCCACCATCAATCGGATAAAAACTACCCGTTACAAAACCCGCTTCATCAGAACATAGATAAGTAATCAACTGTGCTACTTCATCGGGTCGTCCCATTCGTCCGATAGGTTGATTCTTAGAAATCAATTCAAATATTTCTTTTTCTTGCCTGGGATAATATTTTTCCAAATAACCATCTATAAAAGGGGTGTGAACTCTTGCAGGACCAACTGCATTACAACGGATGCGGTGTTGGATATAATCTTTAGCGATGGAGAAAGTCATGGTATAAATGGCCCCTTTGGTAGCCGAATAAGCAAATCTATTGGACAAACCAATGACCGAAGCAATAGAGGCAAGATTGACGATAGATCCTCCGCCAGATTTTTTCATATATTTTACACCATAATGCAAACAACTGTATACACTTTTGACATTGACGGTATAAAGTTTATCTAAATCTTTGGGCGTCGTTTTTTCTACATTTCCGGAGCGCATAATGCCCGCATTATTCACCAAAATATCTAGACTTTCTTCTTTTTTATAAATTTCTTTAAAAAGCTTGCCTAATTTTTTATGTTTGGTCAAGTCAATATGGTGAAAAATAGCTTTGCCTTTCGCATTTCTAATTTGCATACTGACTCGAATGCCGTTGTCTTTGTCAATATCTAAAATATGAACAATAGCTCCTTGTTGGGCAAAAATTTTACAGATACTTTCTCCAATACCTTTTCCGCCACCAGTAACGATGGCAACTTTATCTTTTAAACTAAATAACTGCTTCATAATGATAGATTAAAAATTATCAGCACACTAAAAATAGAAATCAGGAAGGGGAATCTGAGAAACAAAGCTACAAATGTAAAAAACATGCAACAAGATGGTCTCAAAAACATAGAATAAGTAGAAAAAAAGCAGCTAAATTTCCGTGACTATTTGATAAAATTAAGTCTTTATCTAAAAAATCATAGTTTTGCTTATTTTAGCACCAAAATTTATCGTTTTCGGAGAAATTACGTGGTACATTTAATTTTAGGCATTTTCTTACGGAGCAGAAAGAAAAGTATTGTAATTAATTTGACTTTATCACAGCGGATTATCCGAGATTAAAATTTAGTCATCAAATTGCTGTCCCTACATACATACAATTAATAACTCGCAACTCGCAACTCAAATAAATGAATCAGTTACAAGACTTATTGACGAATTTTGAAACGGTTACAGCCCAAAGCATTAAGAAAACATGGGAAGCAAAAAACTTGCCTATTAATTTGGAGACAATGGCTAGTGAAGCCACGAATATAAGCGCAGCTTTGGTATCGATAGGAGATTATTGTCATCAAGAATTGATGAACAATGAAGCGGAGTTAACCGAAAAGCAACGTTTCGCATACAATTGGGTATGTTTTGAATGGACGAACTTAGCGAAGGAGTTTATGATTTTGTGGCGAGATATTTTGTTCCAACAGCAGAAAGGTCAAATCATTAAAATTGACCGACTAACATCTGCTACGGCATTGCGAGCATTAAATTTACAATCTCAGGAATCGCTCGAAAAGGCGATTTATGATTTTAAAGGAGATGTCGAAAGAGGGTTAAATGTTTTAGAAAAAGAACGTACAAAACATATCAAACAATGGCAGTTGCAGCAAAATCCTTGGCCAGTCTATAAAAAGCAGCTAGTCGAGATGGGGGAGCAATGCCAAGTACTGCAAAAAGATTATCGAGTTTTGTTAAATGTAGCGGCTAATTTTAATGAGATTGAAGATTTAGTACGCCAAACGGAAAAGTTCTGTGCAGATGAAATAAAAGGAGTTAAACAAATAGCCGACCAAACTATAGCAGATATTGAAAATGATAATTTGCCTAGATTAGGACAGATAGTTAAACATCTAGAAGACTTAGAAGCAGGAATCAGCCTACCCAATCACTTTAATAGTTTTACGACAAATTTAGAACACCGTATTAATGATATTGTCGTAAAAGGAGAAATGCCTGTCGGAGTAGATGGGGGAATGGTAGAGATAAAAGATTTGACCTTTAAGCGAAGTACGAAGCAATGGTTGGATGCGGAGATTCTGCCTATTTTATATGAAATATGGGAGTTGACCGAAAATACCCATAACGGCTTAAAAATGGCTTTGATTAATATTAAAAATCGGGCAATTTTATTAGACGCAGAGGAAAAAGAAGGAAAGAAAGTCGATTTGGATAAGGCAACGATTAGCCAGCCTTTAAATGTATTTTATAGGGTTGCGGCACAGGCGGAAACCAGTATTGCGGAATTAAGAGCGCTTATTCACGAAAGATTAGCGAAAGACTTTAACGTCTCAGAAATATACGACACCGAACGAGCATTTTTGCCCATTCCAATTCAAGCAGCGACACTCAATCAGTTTAAAAAAGGACAAAATAAAATCCAAAATCGAGTAGGTAATTTATTCAATCAACAATGGAAAAGAATTCAGGACCTTCGAAAAACAGTAGCGAGAGAAGATGCACTAAGCGATTCTGAAAAAATTGTTCGGTTGATACAAAGCAGAACAGGGGAATTGAATAATAGTAACTATGCTAGTATCTTTTTGACTAAAGGATTTATAGGAGAATCATTTGCAGTAGGCCGAGAGCAAGAATTAGCTCATGCTAAAAACCTGATAGACAATTGGAGAGATGGTTATAGAGGCGCAGTAGTGATAACAGGGGAAAGATTTTCAGGTAAAACGATTTTAGGGGAGTTAATTGCCAATCAATTTTTTGATAATAATACGATTCGATTAGCGCCGAACAGCCTAATAAATTTGAATGGTAGACGAATGACGACGGGTTTTGATTTAGAACCAGCTTTGGCATTTATAAAAAAATATGCGCCCAAAAGACCACCAATGATTTGGATTGATGACATGGAATTGTGGTGGGACAGAGACATGCCATTGAGTCAGAACGTACGCACCTTGCGAAAATTTATTGATAATAATGCCAACCGATTATTCTTTTTAGTATCCATGAGTAATTGGTTGAATACCCACTTAAATTTGTTCCACGATACAAGCAAGGTATTTCAAGCAGAAATCAATGTGGATAAAATGTCTTTAGCCGAAATTCGAGAAGCCATTATGATTCGACATGGTGCGACCCATAAAAAATTACTGAATAAAGATGGAGAAGCTTTATCGGGACATGAATTCCAAAAGAAGATTGACAAGATTTATAAAGTTTCAGGGGGTAATATTGGAGAAGCATTAAATAGATGGTCTTGTGCCACTCAGCGGGTAGATGAGGAAAATGTACTCCATAATGGAGGGGTTAATTTTGGTTTGCCTGATTTTTTAACTCCAGATTCAGCCATTTTATTATCCGCTATCATGATGGAAAAACGGACAAATGAATATCGACTGAGAAGGTTATTTGGTCCCGCCTTTACGGAAAAATATGCTCCGATTTCACAACGTTTATTAGGGATAGGTTTATTACGGCGTCAGTTGGATGGCTGGTTAGAAATCAATGAGACCTTGGTTAATGAATTAGGACATTTATTAGAAGATAAAGGTTATCTGAAATATCATCGAGAAGCTTTAAAATAAAGAAATAATGGAAAATAAAGATACAACGGAAAGTTCAGTTGTGCTGGAACAGACAGATAAAGTGGAGCATAGCGAAGGAATTATGGACCAACTAATAAATATAAGTTGGGGCGAATTCTTCTTAGTGGCGCTTGGGCTAGCAGTCCTATACTTTATTCTTTTTGAAATCCAACAGCTGACCAAGCATAGTTCTTTTTCTGGACGCTATCAGAATCGATTTAGAGAGCTATTTAGACAAATATTTGTTGTATTTGAACTGATAGCTATTGTGACGCTTGCAGGCGTTTTTATTTGGATTAATCCACTATTGCATGGATTAATTATTGGATTTATAGTAGTAGGGAGTTGGACCTATTTAAGAAGTTATATTAATGGAAGATGGGTGAACTTTGATAATGCGATAACAGAAGGAATAGAACTTCGGACGGCTGATTTGCAGGGAGTGGTATCAAAAATGGACCGTGTGAAATTACACCTGCAAACAAGTGAAGGAGTGCACCATTTAAGTTATAATCAATTAGTTAAAAACGGCTATACTATAGTTTCTGGAGAAGAGATTGGTGGTTTTTATCATTTAGAATTGACGCCAAAAGAAAATCTAAACAATGTGTCCAACCATAAGGTCCACTTATTGGATTTATTTGCGACGGCACCCTACGTAGATTGGCATCATAAACCTGAAATTTTTCAAGATGATAACCAAGAAAATCAATTAGAAGCTAAAGTGCTAATAAAAGAAGAAAGTCATTTACATGAATTAATTGCACTCATCAAAGAGTGGGGGTATAATTGTAAATTAGGAGCTATATAATTAGTCATTAGTTATTAAAATTATTCAAGTAGACAAATAATTATGTTTTCAACCTTACCATTTTTACTCGGAGCTGGTTCTACCTACACCTTAATTATTGCGGCATCAGCAGTAATTATTATTTCCTTCGTTTTTGGAGAATTGGCAAAAAAGACCAGTATTCCGTCTGTTTTGATGCTCATTATATTGGGAATAGTGGCGAATATTGCCTTAGCAGACAAGTTAGGAGGATTTGATTTTGATTCTATTTTGCCCATTTTAGGTACAGTGGGTTTGATTATGATTGTATTAGAGGCGGCATTAGAGCTGGAATTGAAGCGGGAAAAGTTAGTGCCCATTGCCAAATCTATGTTGATAGCCTTTATCGGTTTAATTGCATCGACTTGGGCAGCGGCAATGATTCTACAGTACTTTGTACCCGGTATGACGAGCGTTTCAGCTTGGTTGTATGCGACGACACTGTCGATTTTATCGAGTGCGATTATTATTCCAAGTGTTGGAGATTTACGTTCAGATAAAAAAGAATTTCATATTTATGAAAGTACTTTTTCTGACATTATGGGAATCATGTTATTCTATTTTTTATCAGGACAATTAGAAGCCGCAGAAGGGACAGGTGGGACAGCAGGTTTTTTGATGAATATTGTTTTAACGGTTGTTGTTTCACTGATAATTAGTTATTTAATCGTCTTAATATTTCAAAAGATAAAAAGCCACGTTAAGCTGTTTTTATTAATAGCAGTGCTTTTATTATTCTATTCTTTAGGAAAACAAATACATCTTTCCTCTTTATTGATGATTTTGATTTTTGGCTTATTGATAGCGAACATGAAATTGTTCTTTTTTGGGCCATTAAAGAAATATTTAAACTACAAAGAAGCGCACCATATCTACGAAGGTTTACACGTCATTACGATGGAAACTGCTTTTGTGGTAAGAACTTTTTTCTTTGTAATTTTTGGTATTACGATTGTTTTATCTTCTTTAGCCAACCTAGAAGTAGCGATGATTAGTGGTTTGATTATTTTATCAATTTATGCCATTCGTTATATTATTCTTAGAGCTTTTATCGGAGAAGATATTTTACCACAATTATTCATTGCACCAAGAGGTTTGATTACGATTCTATTGTATTATGCGATTCCAGAAAGTGCTAAAATTGAAGGTTTTCAACCAGGTATTTTGCTATGGACGATTATCGGAACCAGTTTAATAATGACTTTTGCAATGATTTATGATAAAAATAGAGGCGGTAAAGCGGTGAAGAAAGCAGAAATTGCTCCTGTTGGCTATCGACGTTGGGAAGCACCCGCGGTCGTTGTAGAAGAAGAAGTAAAATAGTTTTTCTTCAATAATTCAAGGGACAAATCGGTAGTAAAGTCTTCAGGCTTTCCTGTCCAAGGTCTTTAGACCTCTTCACAAAATCGACCTAAAGGTCGTTAACGGGAAAGCCTAAAGGCTTTACTACCAGTTTTTCTTACGTTCTACAACTTGAATTAACTAATAAAAAGTAGTACGAGTCAGATGTATAGGATAGGTTGTTTCATAGAAAGCAGCTTGTCCTCTATTCCAAAGGAGGTAGTCTAAATCAACGGAGGTGAAATCGTATCCTGCGGCTTGAAATTTAGCGCGCAATAATTCTACGACATAAATCGCACAAGCTCGAATTTCTACTTCTTCGGTAGAACTTGCTGGAACTAATTGGTTCGTATCAATAGTATTTGCTAAGGAAGCCTCATAGGAGATAATGCCATCACATCTCAAGACATGTGGGACCATATTGTCGGCAAATATAGTTAATTGGTCTAAGTCCTTAAAATAGCCTAATCCTTGATTGTTAAATGCTAAGGAAATGTCTGCCACTGTAATTTGTGGCCGTTTCAAAATCGGTACTCTTAACTCACCGTAAGTTGCAAAATCTTGAAAACAAGGAATTTGTATCAGTAAATTAACCAATCCTTCCGCAGAGTGATGGACGGATTTAAACATTTGTTTCACCTCGCCCTCAAATTTTTCTAATAGGAAATCACCCACTTGATTTAAAGCAATGGCAAAGTGTTCCATTAATTCTACAATGGGTGCATTGTCTTTGGATTGCCCAAAAATAGTCAAACAATCTTGGGGTGTTAATTTGGTCAAGTCCACCGCAGAGACAGGTGAATGTTGTTCAAAGTAAGTCTTCCATGCTTTTGCTACGGTAAAATAACCTGAACCTTCTACACTATTTTTTAAATACGGAAAATAGCCCGAACCAAAATTTATAGCTTCTAAAGTCAAAAAATACAATAAGGTATGTTCGGCATGCCCAAGATAATGGCAATCCGCATCGAGAGGTGGGTTTTTTATGGATTCAATAGGTAAAGCTTTAGCGTAGGCATCTAGCTTAGCGAAATGTATGGTTACGTATTTTGCGGCTTCCGCCACTAAACGTGTTTTATGTCGAATGTCTTCGAATATATTCATTGAAATGATGAATGATAAATGACGCCTGTCTACCGACAGGTAGAAACGATGAATTCGTCAAAAACTGAATGTATTTATAACTTGGGGAAGTTTTCGTTTATAACCATACAAAAGCCGAAAATAATATCGAATAATTTTCATCCAATAGGTAATTAAGTGTAGGGTGTAAAAAGGTTATCTTCTAGTTGAACCCACGAAGTGGGCGAGACAAAATACAAATAAGTGTATTAAACCTGCAACCAAGCCCGCTTAGCTTCCAGATAATTATCATTTTTAATTGCCTCACGAACCGTTTCAAATAAGCGAGTCATAAATCGGATGTTGTGAACGGTCAGCAAATGCATCCCTTGTAACTCTTTCGCTTTCAATAAATAATGAATATAAGCTCGACTATAATTTTGGCAAGTTCGGCAATCACATTCAGGGTCAACCGCAATATCAGATTCTCTATGCGTCGCATTCATCAGATTCAATCTATATCGCTTTTCTGTACGCACCAATGCCCAACCATGTCGAGCAATTCGAGTCGGCGAGACACAGTCAAAAGTATCAATACCTTTTGCTACATTTTCCCAAACATCTTGTACGCCACCAATTCCTAATAAATGAATAGGTTTGTCTTTTCTCAATCCAGCCATAGCCATCTCCACCACTTCATACATCTGCGCTTTATTAGCCCCTAATGAACCTCCAATGGCATGCCCAAAGAAAGGTTGCTCGGAAATAAAATTAGACGCTCTCAATCTTAAATCTTCATAAACACCTCCTTGGATAATCCCATATAAGCCTTGTTTGCCATTATGCCCTCTTTTGAATTCTTCTAAGCTTCTTATAGCCCAACGATGACTCAATTCCATAGACCTCTCTGTGTATCTCTTATCTACATTAAAAGGGGTACACTCATCCAACACTAAAATAATATCAGCCCCTAATTTTCGCTGAGTATCAATCGCTGATTCTGGTGTAAGGACTTTTTTACTTCCATCAATATAAGATTTAAAGGTAGCCCCTTGTTCCGTTATTTTTTTGAGGCTTTTTTGATAACCAGAATTTCTTTTTCCTTTTATCTCCTCTGCAACTGACCCATGTCCCAAACTAAAAATCTGGAATCCGCCACTATCCGTTAGCATCGGGCCATCCCAATTCATAAATTTATGTAAACCACCCATTTTTTCAATCAAATCAGGGCCAGGTCTTAATAAAAGATGATAAGTATTGGCCAAAATAATATCGGTATTCGCCGCCCTCAAATCTTCGGGGCCAGCTCCTTTTATTGCTGCTTTGGTCGCACAAAAAATAAAATTAGGCGTTTCTATCGTCCCATGAGGAGTCGTCAATAAGCCTAAGCGAGCATTAGTGTCCGATGCTTCTTTTACTACTTCAAAATTAAATCCAGGATATTCTAACATTCGGCAAAAATAAGGAATATAAATAAATGATGAATGATGAATTTGTTAGTTGTGAAAATATTATTAATAGAAGAGACTTTACTCGGTGAAACGCTGGTTGTAAGTCTCTATTCCCTCAATTCCGCTTGCGGAATGGTCTCTACTCTCTACTCTCGTTAATCGTTTCTCCAACATACTTCCACTGTTTAGACAAATAAATCATCGGCGTATCTAAGATGGCAATAAACAATCGTAGCCAATACGTACCTAAAATATAAGTAACCAAAACGGTCATAAAAGGAAGAGGGTTTGAGCTAAGTACAATCCATGCTAAAACGGAAAAAACAGTATTGTCGATGAGCGCAGAAACCATCGTCGAAGCATTATTTCGCAACCATAAGTAGCGATTTTTTGTTTTCCGTTTAATCCAATCATAAAACCAAATGTCGTACAATTGACTGGTTAGATAAGCTGCTAAACCCGCAAAAAATAAGGAGAATTGTAAAGTGAATAATTTAGAAATATGGTCGTGATAAGGCAAAGCCCAAGCCATCGCTTCTCCTGCTTGTTCGGGCGTGAGTGGGGAAAAGCCAAGTGTAAATAGCATAATAATGGAGAAAAAGAGGTGGGCAAATAAACCCATAAAAACGCCATTTCTTGCTTTTTTAATGCCGTAGTTTTCTCCAAGAATATCTGTTGCCAAATAGGTAGAAGAGAAAAGAATCGTCCCCAAAGCAACAGGTTCAGGATACAAATTAAATTGTACCGCTTTTAACACCTGAATATTGGCGATGATAATAGAAACGGCTATATAGGCAAATAAACCGCCAGGACCATAATAACGATTAGCGCCAAGGATGGTTAAAAAGCAGATAATCAACATCAATACCCAGATAGCCTCTGGCGGCCAAGCGTTCATGATGGTGATTAGTTTTTCAGAAATAAAATCCATTAGCTAGTTGTTGTAGGTATCACTTATCTATTAAAAATTTTGCAAAAGTAAACTATCTCCCTTTTCCTAACCGTATTTTTAACTAAAATATTCCCCACAGCGATTTTTGAAAATATTTAATTGAAAAACCTGCGATAAATCAGATTATTCTTAGAAATTCGCTGATATAAGAACTAATTTAAATTTAAACAAGTTCAAAACAGCACTTTAATGCAAAATATAACCAAGTCCTATTGCCAACAGCTTGATAAAAATGACCCTTTAGCACACCTAAGAAAGGAGTTCTATTTACCTAAGGGTAAAATCAATATGGATGGTAATTCTTTAGGTTCCTTACCCAAAATCACGACTAAAAGATTAAAGCAGGTGATGCAAAAAGAGTGGGGGGAAGGCATGATAGGTTCTTGGTCACAGGCAGGTTGGTTTGATTCACCGATTAAAGTAGGAGATAAAATAGCGACATTGATAGGAGCCGATAAAGGAGAAGTAATCGTAGCAGATACCACTTCCGTTAATATTTATAAAGCCTTATGTGCAGCGATAAGTCTTCAAAAAGGGCGAACAGTAATGCTTTCCGAAGCAGGCAATTTCCCTACGGACTTATACATGATGCAAGGTATCGAAGCCTTTTCGGATGGAAAACTAACTGCCAAAGTAGTTGAACCAGCAGCGATTTTAGATAATCTGACTGAAGACGTAGCTGTTTTATTACTGACACAAGTACATTATAAAACAGCGACCATCAAAGACATGAAAACCATCACTAAAAAAGCACACGACAAAGGCGTTTTAGTGGTGTGGGATTTAAGTCATAGTGTTGGTTCGATAGAAGTTGAACTCAACAGATGCAAAGTAGATTTTGCAGTAGGTTGTGGGTATAAATTTTTAAATGGTGGTCCCGGCGCGCCAGCTTTTATTTATGTAGCCAAGAGACATCAAAAGGAAGCCTTACCTATTTTGGCAGGCTGGATGGGACATCAAGACCCATTTGCCTTCACAGATGCGTACACTCCTTCGCCCGATATAGCTCGCTTCCGATGCGGTACCCCCGGTATTCTAGGTATGGCAGCCTTGGAATGTGGAGTTGATTTATTTGCTAAAACCTCTATTGCCGATTTAAGAAAAAAAGCCATCCAACTTAGTCGATTATTCATTGATTTAATGGCGCAAGAATGTGCAGCATTTGGTTTTGAATTGGCAAGTCCAAAGGAGGATGAAAAACGAGCGGGTCACGTTGCTTTTCGACATACGGAAGGACATGGCGTTTACCAAGCTATAAAAAAAGAGGGCGTTATTTCTGACTTTAGAACACCTGATATTTTGCGATTTGGGATTACACCAATGTATTTGCGGTATCAAGATATTTTTAAGGTGGTGAAAATTATTAAAAAGGTAATGGAGACAAAAGCTTGGGACAAGGCGGAGTATAAGATTCGGGCGGCAATAACATAAGTTGCTAACGAATTTTCTTATCTTATAAAACATACCGTTCAAAAAGGTCATCCAATACTTTTGCGGGGTCTTCACACAGCCCAGGATGGGTATTAGAACTTTGGATGAATACTTTTATAGGAGCATAATAAAACGATTGTCAATAAAAAGTCAAGTTGGGGACGATAGGGATTTTTACCCTGCATCCATAATTTTAAATAGGTAAATTTGAAGGGCATATTGCGTAAGTTCTAAACGTACCGACGAACCTGCCCGCTACGCATTCAGGCGGGTCCGTACAACCTATCCTCCTAGAATAGCTAACTAATTATTATCAAATCTCTTTTTTAATTTCATCCGAACTTTGATAACGCATAACCATTACTTTTTTAATCAAAATCAATTATTTGCAATTTACTAAACACATCCTCACATCGCTGCTTAAAGCAATAGTACTAACCATATCGTTGGTTTTAATTAGTGCCCAATTTATTGTGGGACAATCCGATATATCCGCCACTTGCCAAACCCAAGCCCTCTATCAACAATTAAAAAATGTGAGCAACGATAACTTATTATTTGGTCACCAAAACACCACCTTGGAAGGCATTGGTTGGGTAGACAACAACGGCTTAGCCGACCGTTCTGATTGTTTGGAAGCAGTAGGCGATTATCCAGCGGTCTATGGTTTTGATTTTGTGAGAGGTTTCATTTTCCGAAACCATACCATTCGGGCACATGAAAGAGGTGCGGTGATTACTTTCAGTGACCACATGGAAAATTTTCAAACAGGTGGCGATTCATGGGATACGCAAAATAATCCTGTCCAAGAAATCTTGACCGAAAACAGTCTCGCTCAAGAAAGATTGATTACACACCTCAATCAAGTGGCTGATTTTTTAAATACTTTGGTTGATAAAAATGGAGATTTAATACCTGTTATTTATCGCCCTTTTCACGAAAATACGGGCGATTGGTTTTGGTGGAGTGCACCCCATTGTACGCCCGAAGAATATGTAGCCCTTTGGCAGTTTACCGTTGATTATCTACGAAATACCCGAAATATCCATCATGTATTATATGCCTACTCGCCGTCCGACCCAGCCTTTAGTGGAGGGTATGAAGCACGTTATCCGGGCAATGATTATGTGGATATTATCGGCTTCGATAGCTACGCCACCATATTATATGAAATGTTTTTGCTCGCCAATGCACAGCTAGTCGTGGAATTTGCGGAAGCCAATGACAAGGTCGCGGCACTCACAGAATTTGGCGTCAGCGGCGGCGTACAATTTGCCGATAGACCAGATTGGTTCACAACGACTTTCTTGCAAACCTTAAAAGAAGATACGATTGCTCGAAAATTAGCTTATGCCCACACTTGGCGGAATGACCGTCCCAATCATCATTGGGTGCCATTGCCAGAAGAAGCGACGCATGAGGATTTTGTTGCTTTTTACGACGATGATTTTACGGTCTTTGAACAGGATTTGCCAGATATGTATGATTGTAGTTTGGTGATGAGTACATCGGTTGAGGATAATTTTTTTGAGGACATGGAATTGGTCATTAGTCCAAATCCTGCGGTGGATTATATTCGAGTGGAATTGAAGGGCGGTGCTTTGGAGGATAGGTTTGATTTGGCTATTTTTAATAGTTTGGGGCAGTTGGTATTAAAAGCGGATAAATATTTTATTAGTAGTGAAATTGTTTTACAGAATTTGCCTACTGGTCTTTATTTTGTAAATTTAACAGATAGTAAATTAGGTAAAGGAATGAGTATTTCGTTCTTTAAACAAGGCAATTAAAATTTAAAATCCGTTGGGGAATTTAATCCGTAAGGTCATTTTTCCAACCGATTATTATTCCCAACGGATTTCATCACTTTTTTATTGGACACTCTAGTTAGGTCCGAATTCAAGAACAACTTTCATAACCTACAAAATGATAACTAAAGATAAATGGTATAACGACCCACAGATGGTTGGCGCATTCTTACTTTTTTTTCCGCCGCTTGGCATTTACGGAATTTATAAAAGTGAGACGATAGCACGAAAATGGAAAATATTAACCTACGGGACGCTTGTCTTAGTTGTTATATTGTTTGAATTGGTTACTTAAATCCCGATATATCAAGTCTCCAGACCTGCTCGCACACAAGTCAGGCGGGCTTGATATGCGTATCCGACTCGTCTCCAGACGAGTGTATTGTAGCAAAAAAGGATACGGTCGTCGGGAGACGACCAGATATTGGTTTCCAGTCTGGACCATAGCCGTCAGGCTAAGGGATTATTGACCGAAAAGCAAGAGATACTTTCAAAGTATCTCCTGCTAGGGAAGCCTAGAAAGCGATACTTTCAGCCCCGATAGCTATCTGGGGCTCTTTCTTTAGCCGCTATGAAAAATGAATGAAAACTAAATGATTGAGTGATTGCCCAACTAACGGGACAATCACACAATCATACCATCATTTATATCGCCTCCAATTCCACCGTAAAATGCCGTAAAATCTCCGCCTGTTTAGTAATTCTAAAACCAGCCGTAATTTCATCACGCCTTGCCATCACATTCGCCATCGTAGCGGCCACATAGTCCATATGGTTGCGAGAGTATACTCGACGAGGAATCGCCAAGCGCAGTAATTCCATTTTTGGCAATCGGTCTTTACCAGTTGCAGGGTCTCTGTCCGCTAAAAGCGTACCTATTTCCACCCCTCGAATACCGCCTTCAATATAGGCTTCCACGCCTAAAAGTTGGGCTGGGTATTGAGATTGAGGGATATGGGGCAACATTCTTTTGGCATCAATATAAAGCGCATGCCCACCGACAGGCTCTTGAATCGGAATGCCGTAATCTTTTAATTTTTTTGCTAAATACTGCACTTGTTTTACACGGTCATCCAAATAGTCAAATTCTATTCCTTCTTTTAGACCAACGGCTAGTGCGCCCATTGCTCGACCACTCATGCCCCCATAAGTCAGAAAGCCTTCATAAATAATCGTGAATTGGCCCAATTTTTCATACAAAGCTTCATCGTTTAAAGCGATAAAACCACCGATATTGACCAAACCATCTTTTTTGCTACTCATCCAAACAACGCTCGCATCTTTGAACATTTCCTTGACAATTTCGGCAATGGACCAGTCTGCATAGGCTGTTTCTCGCATTTTAATGAAGTAAGCATTTTCGGCATAGCGAGCAATATCCATGTAAATTGGAATACCATATTTTTGTGCCAGTTGACAAGTCGCCTTAATGTTCGATAAGGAGACTGGTTGCCCACCGACGGTATTACAAGTAACCGTGATATTGATAAATGGAATCCGTTTTTGTCCATATTTTTTAATGACCGATTCCAATTTTTCTAAATCAATATTCCCCTTAAAAGGGTGATAAGTTTCCGTGTCAAAAGCCTCTTGGATGGTACAATCAATGGCTTCCGCTTTTCGGAATTCGATATGACCTTTTGTGGTGTCAAAGTGCGCATTACCAGGCACGACATCTCCGTCTTTGACTACTGCCGAGAATAAAATATTTTCAGCGGCTCGTCCTTGATGGGTTGGCGCTAAATAATCAAAACCCATAATTTCCTTGACGGAGCGTTTGAGTTTAAAATAAGATTCTGACCCAGCATAGCTTTCATCTCCGAGCATAATTTCTGCCCATTGTTGCTCACTCATGGCACCAGTACCAGAGTCGGTCATTAGGTCGATAATTACCCAATCGCTATGCAGGTTAAATAAATTATAATTGACTTCTTTTATCTTTTCTGTCCGCTCTGCTTTTGTTCTAAAATATACAGGCTCGACAACTTTAGTTTTATAAGGAGGAATATGTGGTAGTTTCATGAAAGACGGTTTACGGTACACGGTTTACGGTGAACGGACTTAAATTACCAATTCCTCGGTTTACCATAACGTATACCGTGAATCATAATACCGCACACCGTAAAACAATACCAATTAAAAAAAACAGAAAAATTTAGCACACAGAATCGTATGCAAAAAGGAAAGATTATCCAAGAAAAGAATCACGTTGCTTAATAAAGCGATAAATAAAAAACTTCATGGAACGAAGTTAAAAAAGTCTTGGTTCAAATGCAAAAAATAGTTTTTATAAAAATACCCCATAATAAACGAGACAATTAATAACTTTACCCGTTCCAATATTTTTATGCCGACGGTTTTGGGAAATAAGCCCGTGAACCGTGAACCGTGCGCCGTGAACCGTAAACCGTAAACCGTACTTATAAATGTCAGAAGTAGTAAGCTTAAATATAAAAGAGACCCTCAATGATTTATTTGCGGGGGAGCAATTAAATAAAAAACGTGCGAAGGCCATCTTAACCGCAGTCGGAAAAGGGCAAGTCAATCCACACCAAACGACGGCCTTATTGACCTGTTTTCAAATGCGACCAATCACAGGAGAGGAGTTAGCGGGATTCAGAGAAGCGATGATTGAATTGGCATTACACATCGACATTTCGGATATGGATGCGATAGATATGTGTGGAACAGGTGGCGATGGAAAAGATACTTTCAATATTTCAACGACTTCCTCTTTTGTAGTAGCAGGCGCAGGATACAAAGTAGCGAAACATGGCAACGTCGGTGTATCTTCCAATTGTGGTTCGTCCAATGTCTTGGAACATTTAGGCTATGAAATGACCAACGATTATGATAAACTAAGAGCTTGTTTAGACCGAGCCAATTTTTGCTATATGCACGCCCCCTTATTTCACCCAGCGATGAAACATGTCGGAGGGATTAGGCGAGGATTAGGCGTGAAGACTTTTTTCAATATGCTCGGCCCTTTATTAAATCCAGCAAGACCCAATCACCAATTGACAGGTGTTTTTTCTCCAGCCTTATTACCACTTTACAAAGCCGTTTTTGAGGATATGGGTATCAATTATGCCACGGTACATTCATTAGATGTATACGACGAAATCTCTTTGACAAGTCCTTTTGAAGTTCGTTCTAATAGTTTTGATGGAGTGGTAAGTCCAGAAGATTTAGGCTTAAAAACGTTAAATCCTGACGACTTAAGAGGTGGCGAAACAATAGCCGATTCCGCTAAAATTTTGACAAATGTTTTAAGTGGAAATGGGACGGAGGCACAGACTTTGGCAGTTTGTGCAAATGCAGGATTTGCCATTCAACGATTTAAACCAACGACAGATATCAAAGATTGTATTGCAGAAGCAAAAGCAGCGATTGATAGTGGTAATGCGATTAAGATGTTGAAGAATTTGGTGGGGTAGTCAG
>CALLVC010000464.1 GCA_938010785.1 uncultured Saprospiraceae bacterium | reverse complement strand
GTAAATGATAAATTTCGCACTTGATATACAACAAACTTGGACTTAGTCACTCCGATTTAGTAGTTTTCTATAAAAACTCAAAAATAGCGATTTAAGTACCCATGAAAAAATAAGTCTCTCATTTTGTTTTAGTTTTCTTTTATAAAAAAGAAAAACAAAATCGGGATTGATTAGAAAAGGAGGACAAATGCTCTTTTTTTAAAAATAAAACACACTTTTACAGTACACTACAAAAATTTTCGCCTTGATTAGAATAAACTTCTTACACTAAGGAAAATTCTTTTACTTTATACTGTCCAACTCAAATAAGCAATTTTGTAGTTATTCCCAAAAAAATCAACATCCGTAAAATAATTTTTATGCTTTTTAATTTAATAATGCTAGCTGGCTTAAATCTTTTCTCTTCTCCTTCCCCTCCACATGATATTGCTATGGCTGTATTTGCCATTACATTAGCCGAAAATAGTGCGCATGTGAAAGTACAATTGGATAAAGGAGATATAGATGAGTTATTAAAAACAGCAACTATGAAGCTTATCCCTATTACAACCTAGTTACCAGCTCAAAGCAGGAGAAAGACCGGGAGACGGCATCACTGCACCCTGTGGAACTTTTAATGGCAAATACACCAACGATTACGAATACAATGCTGCTATTGGCGATTTGGATGAATGCAATGGAATAGAAAGAAATGTAACCATCCCTACAGCAAATGGCGATGAAACCTTTAGTTATTTCTATGTCATAACTGACTCCTTTCCACAAATTCCAAGGTGTGTAGTAGGAACACCTGCTGATGTTTTCATTGATGGCAATGAAAATTTAGTGGTCACAGATAATGATAACGATGGCTATATTTCTACCATTGATTGTGATGATAATAATGCCGCTATTTTCCCTAATGCTGAAGATATTCCTAATAACGGTATTGACGAAAACTGTGATGGAGCCGATGCAGTTATATCAAGTGTTGAAGACTTAAGCTATTTTGCGTTAACTATATATCCAAATCCTGTTGCCGATTTATTAGTGCTAAATTTTGAAGAAGGGCTGAAAAATAATTTATCGCTTAGTTTATTTGATAATCGTGGGAAGTTAATATTACAAAAGCAACTAGTCAAAGGCGCTACTAATAATACGCTTAATGTAACGGCTATTGATAATGGAGCATATATTTTACAATTGAATGATGGTACATCCATTGGTAGAAAAAAAATATTGATACTGCATCAGTAAATTTGTATAGAAGGCTGTCTACGAAAAAAGGTGATTACTCCAATGGGGTAATCACCTTTTTTAGTTTAGAAGATTTTGTATTTAGTTATTTCATTCGAGATTGTACAAATTCTAATAAATCATTATGTGCTTTCATCAGCGCTTTTCCAGCATCGCCTAGTTGGTTAAAGTTAGACACCACACATTGTAAGCCTGGAGGCATTTGCTCCATTGATTTTAATTTAAAGTCGTGACAGACCCGTACACTTTCCATTACTCGCTCTAATTCTGCTGCCTGTGCAGTAAATTTATCTAAAACCGCTTTATCTTCTTCTTTTAATTCGTATTTATAATTATTGCGAGCAGTACCTAATGCGATAGAACATTGCAAATCTGATGAAGTCAGGTCCATGACCGAGACCTTATAAAAATGGGCCAAGTTCAACAGATTACAAATCTTAGGTTCGGCAGTTCCTTTTTCATAGGAAGCAATATTTCCTCTATTCAATTTTTTACTAGAACCAGAAGCAATATTTCCTTTATTCAAATTCAATTTATTTGCCAAGTCTTCTTGACTCAATTGCAGCTGCTTCCGTAAGTGGCGAATATTTGAGGCCAACTTAGAGTCTGAGGTCATTTTTGACGCATCCATGTTTATCGTGAGTTTTAAATACTAATTTCGACTTTAAAAAACTTGAAAGGCTGCTTGTTAATTATCACCCTTGAACAATCCTCTCGTTTTATAGGAAAACAAAATTGATAAATAATGTTTTCAAATATAATTATAATGTTAAAAATTTTAACAGCATTTGTCAAGTTTTTGTTGTGAATTGTCGATATAAAAACAAGACTTTTTTCAATAGTACATATATTTGATATTAAAATCGTCTCAATGGTAACATTTTCATTCTTAATGTTGTTCATTTTCACACTATTGTTTAACAAAATAGCGTTTTTACATTAAACAACGGCTAGAAAAGTAAATAAAAATTGCAAAATTCAATAAATGGTATTAATTTTGTCATTATAATTTACAAAACACCCGATTTTAGAAAATTTAAATCCGACTTATTATGATTAATACAATTCAAAATCACTTAAAAAACGTCAATAATACCCTCAGAGCTTTTTCATTAAAGTTGACAGGTGATATGGCGGATGCGGAAGATTTATATCAAGATACAGCAATGAGAATTATCTCTAACGCTGATAAATTTCAAACTGGGACTAATTTCAAAGCATGGGCAGTAACCATTATGCGAAATGTCTTTATCAATAATTATCGCAAAAAGACTAGAAGAAGTGTCATCCTTGACCAGACTAGTAATAATTATTACTTAAATTCTGGAAATGGTATGGAAAGGAATGATGGAGAAGGTAATATTGCTTATGGCGAATTAATGAAAATGGTCAATAAATTACCAGATGAATTTAGAGTACCATTTTGGTTAGCACACCAAGGTTATAAATATGATGAAATTGCAGAAAGATTAGATGTACCTCTAGGTACGGTAAAAAGTAGAATCTTCTTTGCAAGAAAAAAGTTGCAGCGCATGTATACTGTAGCTAACGTGGAAAGAGCATAAGGCATATTGCTTAACGAAATCTATTTTCGTATTAGAGCATGTCTAAATAGCAACAATGTGGCAGTTGCTATAAATTAAAAAAGCAGTAATAAACTTGATGTTTATTACTGCTTCTTTTTTATAACGATTAGAAGTTGCCTCTAATAGCCTGAAATAATACCCCTCCTATATCTCACTTTCCACTTCTTTCTCTCTATTCGCATAAACTGCTGTTTTCAAAATATGCTCATAATACGCCTCGTATTTAGGTAAGATATTTTTAATATCAAATCGTTTAGCTTGAGCTAAAGCATTTTTTCTAAATTTTTGTAAAATCTCCTCATCCTTCAAGATGCGAATTGCATTTTCTGCCATTTCATCTACATTGCCTACATCACTTAAATACCCGGTTTCTCCATGAATATTCACCTCTGGTAACCCCCCAACATTAGAAGAAATGACAGGAACTTCACAAGCCATAGCTTCCAGAGCAGCAAGCCCAAAACTCTCATTAGCAGATGGAATAATAAATAAATCTGAAATAGCTAATAATTCCTCAACGGCATCTTGTTTACCTAAGAAACGTATTTCATGACATAGGCCAATCTCTCGACACAATTCCTCTAAATTCTGTCTTTCAGGTCCATCTCCAATCAGTAATAGTTTTGAAGGTACTTCCTCATAAACTCGCTTAAAGACTTGAATCACATCTTCCACTCTTTTTACCTTTCGGAAATTGGAAACGTGCGTCAAAATACGTTCGCCGTCAGGAGCAATTAACTTCTTAAAATGGTCTTTATCTACCTTTTTAAAGCGGTCAAAATCGATAAAATTATAAATAACCTCTATTTCGTTATTTATTTTAAAATGCTCCTTTGTTTGTTTGCTCAAATATTCAGAAACCGCTGTAACACCATCCGATTTGTTGATAGAAAAAGCAACAACAGGGGCAAAAGTTCTATGCTTACCTACTAGCGTAATATCCGTTCCATGTAGGGTAGTAACAACAGGTACATATCGTCCCTCCGTTAGCAATATTTTCTTTGCCATGTACGCTACTGCTGCATGCGGAATAGCATAATGCACATGCAATAAATCCAGATTTTCGTATTTTACTACATCTACCATTTTACTCGCTAATGCGGTATCATATGGAGGGTATTCAAAAAGTGGATAATCTGCTTCAGCAACTTCGTGAAAGTATACATTCTCGTGGAAAGGAGATAATCTAACAGGACGTTTATAGGTAATAAAATGGACTTGATGTCCTCTTCTTGCCAAGCCTAAACCAACTTCTGTAGCAACCACTCCACTTCCGCCATAAGTTGGATAACAAACAATGCCTATTTTCATGGATTTAACTGGTTTGTCTTAAAATTTTGATACACTATATTTTATTCGGTTCACGGTCAACGGTATACGGTTCACGGTCGGCCTTAAGAAAACTTTTCGAATAAAGTCTACTATACTTAACTAGCTATAAGCTAGAAATGTTTGGATAATAACTTATTTAACTATAAATGATGACTTACTTAGGCATACCATTAACTGATAATAAATGCCCCATCTCTTCTTTTTTGGTTTTTAAATAACCATAGTTTTCTTTCTTCGCAGGAATATCTAACGGGACTCTTTTCTTAATTTCTATAGAAGAATTAGCAATCGCTTCAATTTTTTTAGGATTATTGGTTAATAACTCAATAGCATTAATACCTAAATCCTTTAGGATTTTGACCGCAACATCATATTCTCTAGCATCTATTTCCAAGCCCAAATGTGTATTTGCATCAATCGTATTAAGTCCTGTATCTTGCAGTTGATAAGCCTTTAATTTATTAATAATTCCAATGCCTCTCCCCTCTTGTCTAAGATAGACAACAACGCCTCCCTCTTCCGCAGAAAGTTTTAAAGCTTTGTCCAATTGTTCTCCACAATCACATCTTTTGGAGGCAAACAAATCTCCGGTTACACATTCGGAATGAATCCGTACTAAAACTGGCTTAGAAGTATCTAAATGTTCACTAACTATCGCAAAATGAGGCATTTTTTCTCGCTTACGGCTAGCATAAGCAATCATCTTAAAATTCCCATAGGGCATTGGCATCATTGCCTCTGATTGTCTTTTCATTATTTTCTCTATCGTTATTTATAGCACTCTTTTATTTCAAAAATAAAAGGATTACAAAGATACGTTTAAAACAGTAGTAGATAGAAAAGGGTTTAAAAAAAGTGACAGAACTTGTCAAAAGCAGCAACAGAAGGTTTGAAAAATTGACAACCATTAGCAAAACTACCATTTGGAAACGGAAAAAATAGCGATTATCTCACTTTTGGAATAAATTTGTTAACAAGTAAGTAAGTGCTCAATGCGAATTAGAAATTTTCTTTTTCATCCCCCTATTGAGCACTCACTTTTACAAAAGACTTTATTCTGAAATATTGACTAAAGTCTATGAGAAACGAAAGAAAACAGGGTGCACCTATTGTCCATCTTGAAATTTAAAGTCACTTTGCGAAATGAACACCGTTTATCAATTCATGGTAGATTTTACGCTGCCCCAAAGCCTCACACTCGAATTCAAAGATTTGATACCTTATCAAAAAATGGTCGTAGAACGTTTTTTTGATGAAGGTAAATTAAGTACTTATGCTCAATCATTTGAGACGTCTAAATTATGGGCTATTTTTAATGCCAATAATGAGATGGAAGTAATGAATATGTTGGCAGATATGCCTTTGACCGCTTTTATGAAGGTAGATATTAATATATTGTCTGCATTTAGTACTGCGGATTCTTATTTACCACAGTTTTCGATGAATTAGCATCAAGTACGCCCACACCCTATCATTGGTCAATTGATTATAGTGCCCACTAACGGTTGACCAATGATTCTCTATCGGTAGTGGAACAAAAGAAAATAACCAATTCTTTTGTTTGTGTTCTTACTTTTTAATCACTTGATAGCGCTCGACTTCCTCCCTATTTGCTTTAATGACCAACACATATCGGCCGTTTGGCAATTCACTTAAATCCAAGGATTTGAGGTAGTTTTTTGCTGCCTGATTACTTAAATAATTGCTAAAAACCTCTCTTCGATTAACATCAAATATTTGATACTGCACATTGGCATTATTGGCTAAATGATACTTTATTTGAAGTCTATTATTTGGGTCTGTCATTATTTTTTTGACACCAGCAGGTACTTTATTAACGCCTTCCCCTGATAGTCTAGGAATAGGTGGATGATATAATCCTGTTTTCCCTCCTGCGTGCACATACTTCACTCTATATCTAATATACTTTCCTTGAGCAGTAATAGCAGAACCACTATCAATAAATTTATAACTATGGTCTCCCATTTTCTGAAGTGCTTGTCCACTCATTTTACCAACGGTAACATATTTACCATCTCCAAAAGACCGCTGCACCTCAAATCGACTATTTGGTTTTTCATTCATTACCGTCCAACTAACCAAAATATCTTGGTCTTTGGGACCTGCTTCAAAATTGGCGATTTTCATGGCAGCACCACGTGCAACTAACCCATCACTTCCTACATTATTAGCAAATGTAGCTGATGGTTTCAAATAGTTATTCTGAATGGTTATGACCGGTCCAGTGGCTGGTTCCCAAATATTTAATCCCAATGGTGGAATAAAAATATTAAAAGGGTCTACAGAACCAATAGCATCTGCTCCATCAGTCCTCACTGTCCGCACTTCAATTTTATCTCTATCTACAAAAATCCATTTAAATTGATTGAAACTACCATTCGCTCTTGTCCAAGATTTTGGGTCATCACTTTTTCTTAAAGGAGCACCCCAACAACCTTCTCCGACATAAACCGTCCCTAATTGGTCATCTCTAATAAAACCTTCATCACTTCCTGCTGCCCTTGATGGTTTAATAGGATAAGTCGTTTTAACTACATGCGCATCTGACTCTACGACTAACTGGACTTGAAATTTATAGAAAAGGGTCGCCCAATTCAACAGCATTTCATTTTTCTCTTTTTTTCTAGTGGTATGTGGTCGAATCGCATGGTGATATTGTGCCATTTTCCATTGTACCAAATCATTTTCTATTAAATCCTTCTGTAGCCATTCTTTCTGTTTTCCACCAGAAGGTATCAAAGAATTCAGCGTATAGACTCGTAACATATCCGTCCCAAAGGTATGTGCATAATAACACCCAATGGTCTGTACATCAAATAAATCTATCAATGTCTTATTAGAATATTCATGATTGCCACGAGTCACAATAATCGGGGTCAATCGACGGTCATCACTAATCGTATGTTGCCAATCGTCAAACCAATCCAGCCACTCCGCTGCTACATCGGATGAAGTCATATCTCCACCGAACATCACAAAATGCGGTCGTAATTTTCCCACTATTTTATTGGCACTTATTCGCGCACTTCGATGATTTCTGGAATCTCCGCCAGCAATAATAGACAAACGACTATAAGGAGAAGCAGGCGCAGTTTGGAAAGAATAAGTTAGAGAACTACCTTCCGAATCTTTAATTTTAAAATAATAAGTTGTCCCGGGTCGTAAACCTTTTAAACGGACAAAGTGATTATTCATGCCTTTGATGGCAAGGACTTTGTCGGGCGTTTTAGACTTACCGTAAATTTCTATTTGACTCCCTTGGTTTTTAAGTGTATAATACAAGACGGGATTACTACCAGCCGTTTGGTCCCAGCCAATAACCATAGTTGTGGTTGGGTCTTCTCGCCACATACAACGCAACCTTTCTACTTTTCCCAACACGCTGTTGAGAAATAAAAAAGATAAAATAAAGAAGCAAACGAATTGTACAATTGTCTTATGCTGCATGCGCTGTTCGTAGTATTGTGTTGACTTAATAAAGTACTATTAAAAAGCCAAATTTGATGCCATTTAATAGAATTACAGCGAAAATATTACAATTATTACTAAAGTAAAAATTAAGAAAGAAATTTGGTCACATTATAATCAATAATCATATTAATTATTTTTTCTTTAATCGTGTACCAATGCACTTAATTTATGCGTACTTCTTAGGGTAAAATATTGTAAATTTGTTGCTTAGTAACGACAAAAGAATAACTCCATCATTTCACCACTAATCTTTTGCACCAATACTTCGTTATTTTTTTCAGCAATAGCGATGCTATTCCTTCAAAAAATGCCTTGTCTTGGCACAAAATATTTAGCTCCAAACCTGCCTTTGCCGGCAGGCAGGTGGCGGACTTATTATTTCGTCGATACTTAATTTTTTAAATACTAAAAACTAATAAGGAAATGGCAAAAGATAGCGTTATTTCGGGTTTGATTCAAAAAGAATTAGAACGTCAACGTCATGGGATAGAATTAATCGCTTCTGAAAATTTTACAAGTCAAGCCGTCATGGATGCAATGGGCACTTGCTTGACTAACAAATATGCAGAAGGTTATCCTGGTAAACGTTATTATGGTGGTTGTGAAGTGGTAGATGAAATTGAGCAAATTGCCATTGACCGTTTAAAAGAATTATTTGGTGCAGCTTATGCAAATGTGCAACCACACTCTGGTGCGCAAGCCAATGCAGCTGTATTTTTAGCAGTCTTACAACCGGGTGATACTGTTTTAGGGTTTGATTTGGCACATGGTGGTCATTTATCTCACGGCTCACCAGTCAACTTTTCTGGAAAAGTTTATCGTCCTACTTTCTATGGTGTAGAAAAAGAAACAGGCACGATTGATATGGACAAAGTAGAGGCGAAAGCGCTTCAAGAAAATCCAAAATTAATCATCTGTGGAGCTTCTGCCTATTCTAGAGATTGGGATTACGCTCGATTTAGAGCAATTGCAGATAAAGTTGGCGCATTATTATTAGCAGATATTGCTCACCCAGCAGGATTAATTGCTAGTGGTCATTTGAATGACCCAATGGAGCATTGTCATATTGTTACTTCTACGACGCATAAGACGTTGAGAGGGCCAAGAGGAGGTTTAATTATGTTAGGTAAAAACTTTGAAAATCCTTGGGGTAGAAAGACAAAGAAAGGAAATCCTATCAAAATGTCTGCTATCATGAATAGCGCCGTTTTCCCAGGTATGCAAGGCGGTCCATTAGAGCACGTTATTGCTGCTAAAGCAATCGCTTTTGGAGAAGCTTTACAACCATCATTTAAGGCATACGGAGAGCAAGTCATTAAGAATGCACAAGCAATGGCAAAAGCTTTTGTCAGTAAAGGCTATAATTTAATTTCGGGTGGAACCGATAATCACTTGATGTTATTGGACTTGAGTAATAAAGGCGTTACTGGAAAAGTAGCAGAAAATGCTTTAGTGAGAGCGGATATTACGGTCAATAAAAATATGGTTCCTTTTGATACAAAATCTCCTTTCGTTACTTCTGGTATTCGAGTAGGAACGGCTGCCATTACAACTAGAGGTTTCAACGAAGCCGATTGTGTAAAAGTTGTGGATTGGATTGATACTGTCCTATCTGATGCAGAAAATGAAGGATTGATTTTAGATACTCGAAAGCAAGTAAATGAATTTATGCAAAATTTCCCACTATATACAGAAGCAGGCGATTTTGTAAGAATGGACGGCATGAAGGTAGCTAGTATTTAATACTGCTTTTCAAAAATATAAATCCCGTGTAATTGATTATGCAATTACACGGGATTTTTTGTTTTTATAAGGATAAAAGCAACTCTAAACGTTTTTTAACGAATAGAAGAATAGCCTTTTTATAAAAATATAATAAGCTTTGCTTCGTTATTAAATCGAAGAAACTGTTTTAACAAAAGAATTTTATGAAAAATATAATCCTAACTACCTGTTTTCTTTTAATAGGTATTGCTGTTTTTGCACAAGAATTGAATACTACCGTAACCGTAAATTCTCAAAAGGCACAAGCAGACCCTCAAATATTCAAAAGCCTAGAAGCCTCCATTCAAGAATTTATGAATACAAAGAGGTGGACAGAAGATGATTTTGAGCAGAATGAACGCATTAAGGTAAACATGCAATTGACGATTACTAACGAATTATCTGCCTCTTCTTTTGCCGCAGAACTTCAAATTCAAGCAATCCGACCAGTTTTCAACTCGGATTATCAAACACCTTTATTGACCCATTTGGATAAGGCTATCACTTTTACTTTTGAAGCATATCAGCCCATTATCTTTCAAGAGGATACCTACACAGATAATATCTCCCATATTTTAGCTTTCTATGCTTATGTAATTTTAGGCTACGACTATGATTCTTTCTCTCCTTTTGGTGGAGATAAATATTTTCAAAAAGCACAAAATTTAGTAAATGTATTCCCTGCTAATTTGTCGGGTTCTATTAGTGGATGGACGGCAAATGGTCCAAAACAAAGCCGCTATTGGTTAATGGAAAGCATGCTCAATCCAAGTGTACGTCCTTATAGAGAGGCGATGTATACCTACCATCGTCGAGGGATGGATATTATGCACGAAGATTTAGAAACGGGAAAAGCCATTTTGATGCAAGTGCTAGAAACAATAGGGCAAGTGAATAACAAATACTTAAATGCAATGGTCTTAAAAATGTTTGCCAACGCCAAACAGACCGAACTCATTGATATATTTAAAGTCGCACCACGTCAACAAAAAACACGGGTTTATGCGATTATGTCGAAAGTAGACCCCGCCAATTCTTCGAAATATCGAGCCATTGGGATATAATGGTTCATTCGCTATTTTTTGTTAGAGCTATGACAAATTTTTGAAAATTTGTCATAGCTCTATATCCAACTCCTACCCTTTCTCTAGCAGTCCTGTTCCATTACATTTTTTACAAAAATTCCTTTCCCTCGTTCCCAACCAATAGCCTTTTCCTTCGCAATAATCACATGATTTTAACTTGCTTGTCTTACGCGCTAAATAATTGCCAACTTTCCAACCTCCATAAATAATTCCTGCTAAAAGGACGAGTCTTAATAAGATGAACATATACTAATGTTTTGTTTGGTTATTCTGCACTTCTTTCCACCGATAACAATCTACCGTATGGTCATTAACTATGCCAACCCCTTGCATATAAGCATAGCAAATGGTTGACCCCACAAAAGAGAAACCTCGCTTTTTTAAAGCCTTACTCATCGCATCGCTCTCTTTTGTCTTAGCTGGAACACTATGTCTATCCTTAAAGTTATTAATAATAGGTTGCCCTTCAACAAACTGCCAAATAAATTGGTCGAAACTGCCAAACTCTTCCTGTATTTTCAAAAAGCCTTTTGCATTTTTCACAACTGAATTTATTTTTAATTTATGTCGAATAATGGCAGGATTAATTACCAATTCCGCTATTTTCTGCTCATCATACTGCACAATTTTATTGGCATCAAAATTATCAAAAGCCGCTCGATAACCTGCTCGTTTTTTTAAAACCGTCAACCAGTTTAACCCAGCTTGCGCCCCTTCTAAAATCAACATTTCAAATAAATGTTGGTCATCATGAACAGGCACGCCCCATTCTTCATCGTGATAATTTATGAATTCGCCATAAGATAAACACCATTCGCAGCGAGTTTTAGTAGGCATGTAGGTAAGATTTTGTGTAGTTTAAGTTAATTTTTGTAAAAATAAGAAATGTGGGACGAGTAAGGAATAAAAAATCAATTGCTTTTTTTAAATTTGAACAAACTAAATAAATATGTCCATTCAGCTACCCAACATATTTTCAAAAAAAATCTTACCTAAATGGGTAGTAACCATAGGAACATTAGTAGCCCTACTCTTCTTATTTAATCAATGTAATTTTACCAATAAGGAAAAAATAGACTTCAACACCCAAATCAAACCCATTCTAAATAAGCATTGTATTCATTGCCACGGAGGGGTCAAGCAAAATGGTGGATTCAGTATGATGACGAGGGAATCCATTGTAGCCCCAACTACTTCTGGAAAACCAGCCATTCTTCCTGGCAATGCAAGGAATAGCGAATTTATAAAAAGATTGACCACCGAAGATGTAGAGGAACGCATGCCTTTTGAAGGAAATCCATTATCAAGCACCGAAATTGAGCTATTAACCCAGTGGGTCAATGAAGGGGCAGAATGGGGTTTACATTGGGCCTATAATCCCGTACAAAAAATAGAAGTCCCTAAAAGAGCAAAAGCGTTAGGTGCCGTCTCTGCAAAATCAATAGTCAATTGGGAGCGCAATAACATTGACTATTTTATCAATAAAAAATTAATAGCCAATGATTTAACACCAAGTCAATTAGCGGATAAAAACGCAATACTTCGTCGAGTCAGTTTAGATTTAATTGGCTTACCTGCACCAAAAGCATTAAGCGACGCTTTTCTCAGAAAAGACAATCCGATTACCTACGAGCAATTAGTCGATGAATTGTTAGCATCTCCTCGTTATGGCGAACGTTGGGCAAGTATGTGGTTAGATTTGGCACGATATGCCGATAGTAAAGGCTTTGAGCGAGACCCCAACCGGTCGATTTATCCTTATCGAGATTATGTCATTCAAGCCTTTAATCAAGACCTACCTTATGACCAATTCATCACTGAACAATTAGCAGGAGATTTATTAGAAAACCCTACGGATGTGCAACTCATTGCAACTGGTTTTCATCGGAATACAACGAATAACGATGAAGGAGGAACAAATAATGAAGAATATCGAGTCGCTGCGGTTATCAATCGGGTGAATACTACGGGAGAAGCTTTATTAGGAAGCACCTTCGCCTGTATACAATGTCATGGACACCCCTATGACCCTTTTGAACACAAGGAGTATTATCAAATGATGGCATTTTTTAATAATACGCGAGATGAAGATACCCATAAAGAATATCCCTTATTGCGGATGTACCGTCCAGAAGATAGTCTGAAATTAGTACACCTAACAAATTGGGTCAAAGAAGTAGAAAATGAAGAAAGAGCGACGGAAATCAAACACTTTTTAAAAACTTGGCAGCCAACCATCAATTCAATTGACACCGACAGTTTAGTCAATGCTGCACTATACGATACAAAGTATTTAGGCTTTCGCCAAAACGGGCAAGCAATTATTAGAAGAGTACCTTTAACGGGTAAAAATAAATTGATAATAAAGGTACTTAACGCAAAAAAAGGTGGGCATTTTACGGTGCATTTAGGTACTAAAAATGGTCCAATAATCACCCAATACAAATTTGCGACAAGCAAACTTACGACTCCCTTTATTGAAATGCCCTTGACGGAAACGACAGGAACGCATGACCTTTATTTACAGTATCAAAATCCATTATTAACCAATCCTAATGCCATGGATTTTCGATTGGATTGGTTTTATTTCACCAAAGATTTCCCAGGAGCAACAGCTATCAACCATGCCACTCAACAACAAGCCTATTGGGAGTTGATGAACACTACCCCACCCACTACGCTCATCATGTTAGACAATCCTGAGGACCGCAGCAGAACCACTAAAATATTTGATAGAGGCAATTGGCAAACGCACAAAGAAAAAGTGCAACCAGCAGTTCCCAAAATATTGAATCCTTTCTCAGTAAATGCGCCTAATAATAGATTAGGTCTAGCACAATGGATAACTGATAAACAAAATCCGTTGACTGCCCGCACCATGGTTAATCGCCTTTGGGAACAGCTATTTGGAACAGGATTGGTAGAAACTGTAGAGGACCTAGGCACACAAGGAAAGATGCCTTCTCATCCACAATTATTGGATTGGTTAGCCTACCAATATATGCATGATTTTGAATGGAGTACCAAACGCTTATTAAAAGAAATAGTCACCTCGTCTACCTATCGGCAAACTGCTAAAGTGACCGCAGAATTATTAGAAAAAGACCCTTATAATCAATTGTTGTCAAGAGGTCCAAGAGTCCGTTTGAGTGCAGAGCAAATTAGAGACCAAGCACTAGCCGTTAGCGGTTTATTAAACCCCAAAATGTATGGCAAACCAGTCATGCCGCACCAGCCTGATGGCATTTGGAACACACCGTATAATAATGATAAGTGGGTAGTTAGTGAAGGTGCCGAGAAATATCGTAGGACTATTTATACCTATATGAAGCGGTCCGCCCCTTTTCCAGCAATGGAAACTTTTGATGTAGCGACTAGAGATATCTGTTCCGCTCGGCGCATTCGCACCAACACCCCTTTGCAAGCATTGGTCACTTTGAATGACGAAGGTTATATCGAAGCTGCCAAGCATTTTGCCCAAAGCCTAAAATCAGAAAATCATGGAGATGTAAAAGCACAAATTGAAGCAGGCTATGCCATAGCAATAGGCAAAACAATTGACACTAAAAAATTAACTATTTTAGAAAATTTATATACAACAAGTTTACAAGATTTTCAAGAAAATCCAGCTGCTGCTAAAACAATGATCGCAGGTTTAGCCATCGAAAAAGATATAGCAGAAATAGCCGCAATGACCGTAGTCACCAATGCGATAATGAATTTGGATGAGTTTATGATGAAATAGCTACTAACAAAACAATGAGTCAAAAAAAACATCAATTACCAAAAGAAGCCTTACAAAAGCAAGCCCAACTCAACACCCGTCGCTTATTCTTAAAGCAATGTGGATTGGGTGTAGCTAGTATGGCGATTGGTACTGTTTTGGGAGGTTGTGGTAATGGAAATTTACCAACGCCTAGTCGTGGAATCCCACAACAGATAAAACAAGTAGTCAATAACCTGCCACATTTTGCCCCAAAGGCAAAGTCGGTAATTTTTCTTCACATGGCAGGGGCGCCTTCTCAATTAGAGCTATTTGATTATAAACCTGCATTGGCAAAACTGCATGGGCAAAAATGTCCAGAATCTTTGATAGCAGGGAAAAAATTTGCGTTTATCAGAGGAGTTCCAACGATGTTAGGTCCTCAAGCAAATTTTCAGCAAAGGGGGCAATCAGGCGCTTGGGTCTCCGATTTGTTGCCTCATTTAGCAGAAGTAGTCGATGATATTTCTTTTTTAAAAGCCATTCATACCGACCAATTTAATCATGCCCCTGCACAGTTATTGATGCATACAGGTGGAGCGAGATTGGGCCGGCCGAGTATGGGCAGTTGGGTGACTTATGGGCTAGGTTCAGAAAATGAAAATTTGCCCGGTTTTATGGTATTAACTTCGGGTGGTTATAATCCTGATGCGGGAAAGCAAGTTTGGGGTAATGGTTTTTTGCCCTCCGTCTACCAAGGCGTACAATGTCGAACTAAAGGCGACCCCGTACTTTATTTGAGCGACCCCAAAGGGATGAATAGAAATGTTCGTAGAGCTTCGATAGATGCCATCAATCAAGTCAATGAGTTAACACACCAAGAATTTCAAGACCCCGAAACATTAGCACGAATTGCTCAATACGAAATGGCCTTTCGGATGCAAATAGCGGTCCCAGAGGTAATGAGTATTAAGGACGAACCTGAATACATTCATCAATTATACGGTACAAAAATCGGGGCATCCTCATTTGCCAATAATGTTTTGTTAGCTAGAAAATTGGTAGAAAAAGGCGTTCGTTTTGTGCAATTATTTGATTGGGGTTGGGACACGCATGGAGTATCTAAAGATACGGCACTAGATTCCGGTTTAGTAGATAAATGTCGAGAAACAGACCAGCCCGTAGCGGCACTTTTGAAAGATTTAAAACAGAGAGGTTTATTAGAAGAGACCCTCGTCATTTGGGCAGGAGAATTTGGTCGCACCCCCATGCAAGAAAATCGGAATGGCGTCGGTCAATCCTTCATGGGTAGAGACCACCACACGGATGCCTTTACGATTTGGATGGCAGGCGGAGGTATCAAAAAAGGATATACGCATGGCGAAACAGATGAGTTAGGTTATAACGCAGTAAGCGGTGCACAATCCATTTTTGATGTGCAAGCAACGGTTCTAAATCAATTGGGATTTGACCACGAACAATTTACGTATCAATTTCAAGGGCGCCCTTTTCGATTGACGGATGTGGAAGGGGATGTGATTCGGGAGGTAGTTGCGTGATTTATAAAAATATGTAACTACTAGAAATACTGTCAAAATCTATTTTTATTTGGTTTTAAAAAAATTAAAATAACTTTGTTTTATGAATAAAATTAAAATAAAAAATGTGGGACCTATAAAAGATGGATACAAGACTAACAATGGCTATATAGACTTTAGTGATTTAACTGTTTTTATAGGAAATCAAGGTAGTGGAAAAAGTACAATTGCAAAAATATTTTCAACAATGAGTTGGATAGAAAAAGCACTTGTTAGAGGCGATTTTACAGGAAGTTACTTAGCTCAATATAATAGATTTAAGAAACAACTAGCTTATCAAAATATAAGTAATTATTTAAATGAAAACTCTGAGATTGAATATATTGGAAATGCTTATCGTCTTCATTATCAAAATAATCAATTAAAAATAGAAAGTACTCCTGAAAAGAATTATAGTTTTCCAAAGATAATGTATGTTCCCGCAGAACGGAATTTCATTAGCTCTGTTGATAGACCTGATTTAGTAAAAAGATTACCTCTTCCACTTTATACATTCCTTGACGAATACGAAGATGCAAAACAAAATGTTGGAGAAGGAATAATACTGCCCTTGGATAATATTAAATTTGAATATCGAAAACAAAATAAAAAATCTTGGCTAATAGGAAACAACTTTAAGATTGAATTACTTGAAGCTTCAAGTGGTTTTCAATCTGTTGTTCCTTTATTCCTTGTTACTAATCATTTGACGAAAATAATAAATGATGACGAAAATTTAAGCCGTAGAAATATAAGTATTGATGAGGTAAAAAAAATACGAAAAGAAGTAGATAGAATTTTCGATAAATCAAAGATTTCTGAAGATGTAAAACGTGTTTTGTTAGAAAAGCTTTCTGCACGCTTTAACTATAGTTGTTTTTTAAATATTGTCGAAGAACCCGAACAGAATTTATATCCCACTTCACAAAAAGTTGTTTTATATGAATTATTAAAATCTAAAAATAAATGGAAAAACAATAAATTAGTTTTAACAACTCATAGTCCTTATATAATAAATTACATAACGTTAGCTATCAAAGCTCATTTAGTTAAGAAAAAAGCATCTAGTGAGGAATTAAAAAAAGAAATTGAAGAAATCGTTCCTCTAGATGCTACAATCGATGCTTCTCAGGTAAAAATTTATCAACTTAATAAGAATGGTGACATAGAACTTTTATCAAATTATAATGGCTTACCTTCGGATGAAAATTATCTAAATGAATTTTTAGGAGAGTTCAACGAGTCATTTATTGAATTAATTGAAATAGAAGACAAATGCCAATAAATTTTTTTGAAACAAATTGTAAAACGGCATCTAATGTTTCTAGGTTTGGAATTTGTGATGACCCGCCGCCAGCAACTACTCCTGCCTACATCAATGAGAATGATTCGTCCAAATGGATTGCAATAGTAAATAACCCTAGTTTAGAAGATGTTTTATTTTATGGAATAGATCATTGCATAGTTATATTGAAGCCTGACGGTACTCAAGAAAGTAGATGCGATGGTATGATATCTTATTCAAATAATCTAATTTTTATCGAATTAAAATCTAGGCGCAGTAAAAAATGGTTTAAGAAAGGTCGAGAGCAACTTGCTAATACTATTAATAAATTCAAGATAAGTCATGATATAACTGTTTACAATAAAGTTGAAGCATACGTTTGTAACAATTTAAGACCTTTCGCCCATATTGGCCAAGCAGAAAATATTCAAAAATTCAAAGATGAAACTGGATTGATTTTACGAGGTCAGAGAGAGATTAATATTTAAATTTTAGTCATGCTATTTATTTTATGATTTTTCAGTTTAATATATCCTCAAAAATTTCCAAAAAACTGAAGATAGACTACTCTTCAATTTAAAAGAATAAAATCTATTCTAACATTAACCTTCATCAAAAATATGCCTTTAAACAGAAGAAACTTTCTAAAAAACACCACCTTAGCCAGCGGTGCAGTTGCACTTACAAACGGTCATAAGGAACTGGAAAAAGTAAAAAAAGTGCCAACGACCACTGACTTCCAATTAGAAATCTATGCGACCAATTGGGGCTTTCAAGGAACCACCGAAGCATTTTGTAAAAAAGCAAAAGACGAAGGCTATGATGGCATAGAAGTATGGGCACCAAGAAAAACCGAAGACCATGAAAAATTGATGAACGCCGTTGCTAAAAATAATTTAAAATATGGTTTTTTAGTTGGAAATTCGGGGAGTGATTTTGCCAAACATTTTGCGGATTTTCAAGAATATGTTTCTTTAGCCACGACTTATAAACCACAATTTATCAATTGTCATTCGGGCAAAGACTTTTTTAGTTTTGAAGAAAATAAACAGTTTATTGACTTTACCATTAACAAAGAAAAAGAAAATGGTATTCCCATTTATCACGAAACACATCGAGCAAGAATCTTATTTGCCGCTCATATTGCCAAGCAGTTTATTGAGCAAATACCAGCCTTACGCTTGACTTTAGATATTTCTCATTGGACTTGCGTAGCAGGGTCTTTATTGCAAGACCAAGAAGCAACGGTATTAAAAGCATTGGAACGAACGGAACATGTACATTCCCGTGTTGGCTTGCAAAATGGTCCGCAGATTCCAGAACCTAGAGCACCAGAATTCAAAAAAGAAATGGATGCTCATTTTGCTTGGTGGGATAAAGTAGTGGAATTCAAATCAGCTAAAGGGGAAAAATTAACCATGACCACTGAATTTGGACCATCCAGTTATATGTGGACTTTGCCGTACACAAAAATTCCAGTTGCTAATTTATGGGAAGTAAATGCGCATATGATGCGTTTGTGGAGAGAGCGCTATCTTTAAAATAAGTCCGCAGCCAGATTTAGAACTCAACCTAATCTGACCTCTGACAATCATCGTAGATGATGGTCTGACCTCTGACAGCGAAGCGGTCTCTTTAAATCACAAAATCAACGCCCTTTTCAACCATTTCTTGATACTTAGCAGGAATAAAACGGTATAAATAAGCCCCTTTTCGGGAACTTGTTTTATCTTTTTCTGCTAATTTTTCTAAGACATTCATTGACAAAATCTTCTTACGAAAATTTCGACGGTCTAAGGCCCGTTGATAAATTACTTCGTATAATACCCGCAATTGAGGAATGGTAAATTTTTCTGGTAGAAGTTCAAAACCAATGGGGCGATAACGAGCTTTTCTGCGCAACTTTTCTAAAGCATCCTCCACCATTTGTTGGTGGTCTAAAATTAAAGCTGGTAATTCATCAATATCAAACCATTGGGCTTTATATTCGGCTGCGATTTGTTTGTCTTCTTCTTGCAATCGCATCAGGGCATAATGTGCAATAGCAATCACTCTATCCCCGGGGTCTCTATCTACACTGCCATAACTCCCTAGTTCTTCCATAAATACATTGGTCAATCCAGTATGTATTTTCAAAACTCTTTTAGCAGCATTCCTAACGCTCTCTTGAGTTTTAACAAAGCTACCGATTAAGGACCATTCCTGTTGAAAAGGCGCTACTTTTCTTTGAAATAACAATAATTTCAAACCATCTCTTTCAAAGCCAAAAATAATACAGTCTACTGCTAAAAGCAGTCGGTCTGCATCAACATAAAAAGGTTTTGAGGATGATTTATTCACTAGTTTATATTTTAATCAAGTTTTTTATAACTTACCGATTTTATAAGAAACCCCTTCCCAAGTCAAAGTCGATAATTATCGAAAAAACTGACGATAATTTATCGAAAATGCACAAAAGTAGTCCCCCTCTTTTTTAAGATAGGGGTTAGGGGAGAGTTAATTTTAATATTCCAAAGATAAGCGTTATTTTTACGCTTGTAAAATAGGCATAGAATCGATGCTTTCAAAATAATTTTTAGTTTTATACAATATTTTATATGTGTGCAGCAATTTCTCTTATTAGAAATTGCTGCTTTTTAAATACAAAGCACTAATACACTGTAAAATAATTAACTTCAATTTACAGTAGACTTTATTCGAAAAGATTTCTTAAGGCCAACCGTATACCGTATACCGTTGACCGTGAACCGAATAAAGTTTAAAAAATAGATAATAATAAAAAATGGCAGCAGCTATAAAAACACAGTCTCCAGGAAGAATCAATATTATCGGTGAACATACTGACTATAATGATGGTTTTGTCCTGCCTGCTGCAATAGATAAAGCAACGGTCGTCCATTTAAAAAAGAATGGAACGAGTTCAGAGTGTAGTATGATTGCTTTAAATATTGGTGAAGTTGTCTACTTTGATTTAAATAATTTTAAGCCCTTGGAAAGCGGTTGGCAAAATTATATGATGGGGGTGGTGCACGAATTGCAGAAAATTGGCGCAAAATTAACAGGGTTTGATTGTGAGTTTGGTGGAAATGTGCCGATTGGAAGTGGGATGAGTTCCTCTGCTTCTTTAGAATGTAGCTTTGCATTTGCTTTAAATGAATTATTCGAATTAGGCTTTGATAAATGGCAACTCATCAAAGCGGCACAAATGGCGGAGCATAATTTTGTGGGTATCAAATGTGGCATCATGGACCAATTTGCCAGTATGATGGGTAAAAAAGACCATGTGATGTTGTTAGATTGCCGCTCTTTAGCATTTGAATATTTCCCATTCGATTTAGGGGACTATCAACTACTATTATTGAATACCAATGTGTCTCATTCTCTAGCAGACTCGGCCTATAATAATCGACGTGCAGAATGTGAAGCAGGCGTAAAAATTCTTCAAAAAGAATATCCCAATATCAAAAGTCTTCGAGATGTGACTTTAGACCAATTAACTGCCCATAAAAGCAGCATGCCACTGACCACTTTTAAACGTTGTTATCATGTAGTTGCCGAAAATCAAAGAGTGTTGGACGCTACAGAAGCCATGAAAAATAAAGACCATCAACTATTAGGAGAACTGGTTTATCAATCTCATTTCAGTCTACAGAATAATTATGAAGTAAGTTGTACCGAATTAGATTTTCTAGTACAACTAACGCTTGACAAAGATTATATCCTAGGCAGTAGAATGATGGGCGGCGGCTTTGGCGGCTGTACCATCTCCATCATTAAAAAAGAAATGGTGGGCATCTTTAAACAACATGCTGTAAAGGCTTATAAAACCAGATTTGATAAGGACTTAACTCCTTATACGGTCTCGATTGAAGATGGGGCTAAAGTAATTTAGAGGACTTGCTGTTCTGCCGTATCTTTGATATTTTCCATACAGTAAGTTCCCAATAACTTTTGAAAAGGACAAGGCAGGAAAGATAATTTTAAATCGCTCAACTAAATATTGCGATTATTATAAATAATAGCTATTTTTGCCCTCCGAAAATATACTACCATATTTTTTAGGTTGCCGAAGTGGCGGAATTGGTAGACGCGCTGGATTCAAAATCCAGTTTCCTCGGAAGTGTGGGTTCGATTCCCACCTTCGGTACAAAAAATCCCATTTTCATTCAATGAATTTGGGATTTTTCTATTTACTTCAAATGTTTACAGTCTACGCATTAAAATCTATTGAAAGAAATTATATCTACGTTGGCTTGACTAATAATCTTGACCGTAGAGTGGCGGAGCATAATAAAGGCTATAATAAAACTACTAAACCCTACCTACCTTTTCAGCTTATTTACACAAAGTCTTTTCCTACTAGACCCGAAGCTAGAATTCACGAAAAATATTTAAAATCTTCTACTGGTAAACGATTTCTAAAATCATTAGTTTAGAATTGGTAGACGCGCTGGACCTGCCTGCTGACCGCAGGAAGGCAGGTTCAAAATCCAGTTTCCTCGGAAGTGTGGGTTCGACCTGCCTCCTGACGGAATCGGCAGGCAGGTTCCCACCTTCGGTACGAAGTAAAAGCCTCAATCATTTAGTTGATTGGGGCTTTTTTGTTTGGGATTGCTATCAACTTATTAGAGTAATCCCGATGTCATAAGTGTCTAGCTATCCTAATTTAGTTAAGTTAGACATCAAGAATTGATGGAAATATGGAGATTAAGATGCAATCTTAATCTATCGACAACGTGCAAGAATCTTGAGACATCGGAGTATTTAGGGCGTTACACCCATAAAACTGCCATTTCTAATTATCGGTTAAAAGACGTGGGTGACCATGCGGTAAAATTTTCTTACAAAGCGTATAAAACGGGCGGCACCATCAAAGAAATGACTTTAGCAGTCTTGGAATTTATTCGACGATTTGCTTTGCATATCTTGCCACACGGCTTTGCTAGAATGCGTCATTTTGGAATACTATCTTCCAGAGGACAGGTGACACACATTCCTGTTATTCAGACAAATATGGGAATCGTAAAACCC
>CALLVC010000463.1 GCA_938010785.1 uncultured Saprospiraceae bacterium | reverse complement strand
TCAATATTTTGTGTAATATTTCCATAAAAGTTAGTTTCATGTTTTTAAATTTTGAAAACCTTTGCCGATATAATCCACCAAATCTCCCGCTATCAGGCTTTCCTGTCCTTTATCTTTAGCCGCCAAATCTCCTGCCAATCCATGTAGATAAACGCCAAGAATTACGGCAGATTTAGGTGTATATCCTTGAGCTAATAAACCTGTCAATAGGCCCGTCAAAACATCGCCGCTGCCACCAGTTGCCATTCCGGGGTTTCCAGTTGAGTTGAAATAACAAGTACCGTCGGGTAAAGCAATCGCTGTATTTGCTCCTTTTAATAAAATGATACAATTTAATGCTTTCGCTTTCGCTAATTGTAATTCATTTCGAGCAAAATCATTCATTGTTTTTCCAAATAATCGCTCAAATTCTTTAGGGTGAGGTGTCAAGATACTATTGGTAGGAATATGCTTTAATTGGTCGGGGTTATTAGCCAAAATATTCAATGCATCTGCATCTAAGACCATCGGGGAATCGACCTGCTGTAATAAGGCAAAAAGTGCTTTTTGAGTCGCTTCCTTTTGGTCAATTCCACAGCCAACACCAATGGTTTTATAAGGTTCAATAGCAGGATAATCCGACAAATAATGCTCCTCTGCATCTACACTCGTCATCGCCTCAGGACAGCCCAATTGCATAATCGTATAACCGCATTTAGGCACATGGACTGTCACCAATCCTGCCCCACTCCGCAAACAAGCTTTAGTCGCTAAAATAGCAGCGCCCATTTTTCCTAGGCTACCAACCATCAAAAGTGCGTGTCCAAAAGTACCTTTATGGCTAAATTTGTTTCTCTTTTTCAAGAGCGACTGAACAGAGTTCTTGGTAATCAAGTAATTATCTACCTTTTCATTTTGTATAAATTGTTGATTTAAACCAATTGGTTGAATGTAACAATTCCCTATTCTATCTTGGTTTTCTGGAAAGAAAAAAGCACGTTTGGGCAATTCAAAACTTAGTGTATAAGTAGCGTGAATTACGGCGCCAATAGTAGCGGCTTCCGCATATAAACCTGAAGGAATATCAACCGAAACTATTTCATTAGGCAATGCATTGAGGTGCTGAATAAGCATTGCCCAATATCCCGTAATCGCTCGATTTAATCCCGAGCCAAAAATAGCATCAATAATGATTTCCTTTTTTTCAAAATTGGGAAAAGTATCCTGTTCTTTTAGCGTCGTCACAGGCAATCCTCTTCGACTAGGAATTTTCTTCAAATTTTTTTCAAAATCAGGGCTCCTATTACCGCCAATCTCACAAACATAAACCTCCACACTATAATACTTCCGATTCAATAATCGAGCTATTGCCAGACCATCTCCTCCATTATTCCCTGGACCACAAAAAATATTAATCGGTCGCTGCTGAGAAGCAGGAAATTGCTGCATAAACCAATTAACAAATGCATTAGCAGCTCTTTCCATTAAGTCAATCGACTTGATAGGTTCGTTGGCAATGGTGTAGGCATCTAAGGCTCGAATTTGCGCTGGTGTTAGAATTTTCATATTATGTGGCTACTGTTTTTGGACAAAAATAACATAGTAGGATTTAGTAGTATACTAAAACTATAGCTTACTTTTTTAATCTACTCTGCCCTACTAAAATTAATTTGCTGTTTTCGCCGCTGCGCGGCGAAAACAGAGGGAGTTTTGAGGGTGAACCGACTTTTTTTCGAGCCTAAAGCTCAAAAAAAAGTCGGTTCACCCTCAAGCTCCCTCCTCCGCCCGAGCTGCGAAGCAGCGAAGGGCGGTGATTACAATTTTTAATAAGGGTAGAGTATTTTTAAACCCTACCTTTTAGACAATATTCGTTACTTTTGTCACTTTGCAAGGGAGAAGATACTCGTTCTTATGTTAAAACAAAGATAAAATTTCAATGTTCGCCAAAAAATTATTGCCTTCAAATATCAATGCTGATATGACTTATCTCTTTATGGGATTGGTTGGGACGATATTAGTAGGTATTTTATTGGGCATCACCACAGAAATTTATGTACTTTTTGGCTTACCTGTTGTCTATTTAGGTGCTTATCTAGCCATCGTTGATTTTAGAAAAATCTTCTATTTATTATTAGCGACCATTCCACTCTCTACGGAGGTTAATTTACCCGGAGGATTTGGGACCGACTTTCCGTCAGAGTTATTGGTTATCGTTTTGATGGGCATTTATATCTTGTATTTGCTAAAAAATGGGACTAGATTAAATAGTCATTTCTTCAAGCATCCCATCACTCTGGTACTCTTATTACATATAGCTTGGATTGGTATAACGAGTCTGCACGCGGGAGAAAAGATAATTTCTTTAAAATTTTTATTGGCTAAAATATGGTATGTCACCACTTATTATTTTTTAGCAGGGCTTTTGCTCAAAACAGAAAAAGACATCAAGACCTTCTTTAAATGGGTCTTTATTCCCTTATTATTTACGGTAGTTATCGTTATGATTCGGCATGCATTAGATGGTTTTTCTTTTGAAGGCATCAATTCTGTTTTAAATCCATTCTATCGAAATCATGTCAATTATGCGGCTATTCTAGTGGTCTTTTTCCCATTTTTATGGTACGCTCCCAATTGGGCAAAAAAATATTCTTTAAAATGGTGGGGCTTAGTTGGAAGTATAGCTTTCTTTCTAGCTGCCATTTATTTGTCTTATACCAGAGCGGCTTATGTCTGTTTATTGCTGACGCCTTGTGTGTACCTAGTCATTCGATTACGGTTGATGAAAGTAGTCGTTGGAGCTGTTTTAATTGCTGGAATCGTAGGTGTAAATTTTGTATCCACCAATAATAAATACCTTGATTTTGCGCCAGACTATAATAAGACCATTGCGCACAAGAAATTTGACAACCTCATTGATGCGACTGCCAAAGGAGAAGATGTCTCTACCATGGAACGGGTCTATCGTTGGGTAGCAGGCTTTTATATGGTTGCCGAAAAACCTTTAACAGGATTTGGTCCGGGCAACTTTTATCCTTATTACAGTCAATATACCGTCAATAGTTTTAAAACGTATGTCAGTGATAATCCAGAAAAATCGGGGATTCACAGCTACTATTTGATGACCGCAGTAGAGCAAGGAATTATTGGGCTATTGATTTTTTTGGCACTATGCTTTACCGTTTTATTAAAAGCTGAACAATTATATCATCGAACCAACTCACCAGCTACCAAGCGATTGATTTTAATGGTTACTTTATCCTTAGTAATAATTGATGCCTTATGCTTAATTAATGATATGGTCGAAACAGATAAGGTTGGTGCTTTTTTCTTTATGGGTATGGCGATATTGGTTAATTTAGAGGAGCAAATAGCAAAAGAAAGCCCCACTGATAAAATAGTATTGTCCTAATTTTTTATGATTTTAAAACGATTACATGTAATGAAAGAGATGGGCGACAAACTATTTGACCGCATCTATTCTGAGGATATTCAGCAACTAGCAGCTGACCATTTCACACCTGTCGCCATGATAAAATTAGCCTGTCAGTTTTTGGTACAAAAAGCAGGAACAAGGGTTTTAGATATTGGTTCAGGAGCAGGTAAGTTTTGTATAGTTGGAGCCACCTGCACGGATGGACATTTTACAGGAGTAGAAATAAGAGAAAAACTTCATTTAGCTGCAACTCAAGTAGCACAAAATCAGAAATTAAACAATGTAGCTTTTATCCATTCCAACATCACTGAAATTGATTTTACCCCATACGATGCCTTCTATTTCTATAATACCTTTTTTGAAAATATTATGTCCTTAGACAGAATTGATACTTCTATTGCATTAAACAAAATCTTGTATAAAGAATATTCTAATTGCGTAAGGGAAAAGTTGGATGCTTTAGCTATTGGCACTCGATTGGTCACTTATTATAGTGCGTATGATGAAGTACCTGACAGTTATCGAATTGTAGAGAAAATAGATAGGCAGAAAATTACGATGTGGGAGAAGGTGAGGTAACTGTGTTATAGCTTCCAGAACTCCAAGTTCTGGAAGCTATAAGCTGGAAAAAATAGATAGACAGAAAATTACGATGTGGGAGGCAATTTATCGAAAGATTAAATATTCAGAGCTGCTTGATTAAAGTATGATTAAGAAAGAACCCTTACCTTTAGGTCGGTGCTATTTAATATTCGTAATCAAATCAAGGTCTAAAGACCTTGAAACGGGACAGGATAAATCCTGTGCTACCAGTTGTCCGCAACTTGAATTAATTAATTACCGTTACATTCCCTTGCTTTTCAAAAACATCTCCATTCAAACAAGTAACTTTCAGATAATAGCCAAACACATCTGTTTCCACAACCTCTCCTTTAAAAGTACCATCCCAGCCAATATCCTGAGAATTAGATTCAAAAACTAGTTCTCCCCAACGATTAAAAATCTGAAAAAAGACTTCATCTAGAGCATTTCCTCTGACAAATAAAACATCATTATTGCCATCCCCATTTGGGGTAAAAGCATTCGGGAAAAAGATATTGGGTTCGCCACATACCACATCTCTCACAAAGACCGTCACTTCTTGGGTAATAGAACATCCAGTCGCATCATCAATAATGGTTACGGTATAAGTCGTCGTTTCTTCTGGAGTAGCCACTTGGTCAAAACCAGACATACTTGATAGTGTAGGGCTAGCTTCCCATGAAACAGTATAGTCCCCCCCAGGTGTAATGTTGATAGGCGTAAACTCCCCTTTGAAAATCGTATCCCTATCAGGGATAATCACCATCTCTTCTAAATTAGATACTGCGACCGTTTCTGTTAGCGTTAATTCACAACCAAAAGCATTTTTTAAATTAACCGTATAGTCGGTCGTCATACTTGGCTCAACTTCTATTTCTTTTTGGTCTAATTCCGCACTAATAATACCTTCGGCATCGGTCCACGAAAATTCGGTAATATCCTCGAAGCCTTCATTGATAATTTCTAAAACACCTGTACCACCTTCGCATGGGTCAGTATTGTCTATAATAGCTGCTTCGATAGCAAAATTCTCAATCGCTATTTCGGCAGTAACAGGGCAATTATTTTCGTCGGTCAATTTGACTTGGTAAATACTTGGTTTAACTAATATTTCTGCTTCCGTAGAAATTACTTCCCCAGTATTTAAATCGGTCCATTCAATGGTACTATTTTCAGGACCATCTACAAAAATCAAGCGTTCTTCCTCATCACAAACTTCTTCATCTTCGCTAAATAAAAATTCCTGTTCTTTAGGAACATCTGCAGTGACGACTGAAGTTCTAACACATTCACCTTGGGTGATTTTCACCGTAAATTCGGCAGGTTTATTTGTCGTAGCAATAGGATTAGCAGAAAATGGGTCATTCAATAGTTCCGCAGGAGACCACTCATAAGTGGCTTCACCATCCATTGCATTAGGGTTTAACGCAGTAGGAATCCCAGGACATATTTGTAAAGCAGATGATACAGAAGGTAGATTAAAGACCTTGAAAGATTGAGTAGAAGTGGTTCCATCATCACAGCCATTATCTGTTTGAATGGTTAAAGAAACCGTCAAATTCGCATCTTCGGATAAAGTAATAGCAGGATTTTGTTCAGTAGAAGTCATGCCATTACCAAAATCCCAATTCCAATTGGTGATAACTCCCGGATTAACCATAGACCTATCTCTAAAGCTAATTAGTCCCTCATCTTGACAAGCATCATAATCAATTTCAAAGTCTGCTGTCGTTTCTGCTGCTACTACTAAATTTAAGGTCTTGCTGTCCAATATACCTCTCTCTTCTGCACAAGGGACAGTTGGTTTCAACCGTAATTGTACATCATAATCACCCGCTTCTGCATAAGTATGAGAAGGGTTGACCGCATCCGATGTATTGCCGTCTCCAAAATCCCAGAAATAAAATTCAGAAGAAATATTTTCGTTAGAAAAATCAATGGTTAAACCATCACATTGAGGGCTAGAAACAATACTACCTGCTAAATCTGTTGGAACAGATTTTATGGTTACTGCTCTTTCTACACTACATCCAAAAGCATTGGTTGCAACGACAGTAATCGTCGATTCCGCACCATCCGTTATTAAAACAGGATTGGCAGTTCCTTGACCAGAAACAACCAAAGTAGCAGGAGACCATTCGTAAGAAACAATTCCTTCTCCTTCTAAAGTCACTTCTACGGGTGCTATATCACAGGTCAAAATTTCGGAGACTAAGTTGGCAGCAATATCTGCTTGTTTCCTAACGGTGTAAGTTTGCGTAATCGAACAACTACCCGCAGCGTGGTCCGTGATAGTTACGGTGTAAGTTCCCTCCCTCAAATCATTACGGTCAATGGTTTGATTATCTTCCGTTAAATCTGCCCATTGAATCGTATAATTAGAATCTGGTCTTGGTAAAGCCAAATCAATTGCCCCTAAAGTAGTACATCCTTCATCCACTACAGTGCCCGTCACTAGAATAGAATCATAGCCTTCAACAGAGAAAAATTGTCTATTCACTTCTACTCCATCTCCGTCCATCGCAACAAAAATATAATTACCAAAAGCAGCTAACGCATTTTCATCATAAATAGTCCCTGCCTCATCTGTAATAATTGCAGAAATCGGTTGTTTAAAACACCTAAAATTATTAAGGTCATATTCTAACATCCCTGTTTCATCTTGACAGACGATGAGTTCTGCAATCGTTGCTTCCATCGGAATTTCTAATTCTGGAATGGTAAAGGAAACCGTAGTATCACAACCTCTAAAGTCATCCGTAATCGTAACGGTATAATCACCAGACAATAAATCGGTTCGAACCGAGTCAGCGCCCCAACTATAGGTCACATTACCAAAAGAATTGCCGACCTCAATGGTCGCTGCACCAATTGGCAATCCACATTCTGGAATTGCATCTATTGTGGCAGACACATCCAAGGCACAGATAAAACATTCTCCTTCAATCATCACATCGTCAACGGCTATACTGCAACCTCCCTCATCGGTGACAGTTACAGAATAGGTCCCGTTTTCGATATTTCGTCGGTCTCTGGGATTAATAGCACCATCTTGGTCTGCCCAATTGTAGGTGTAAGAACCATTTCCTCCACTAGCTGTTAACAGAATAGTGTTATTGACACTACAGGTTTTTGGGATAACAGTAACATTTACTAGTAAAAAATCAGGTTCGGTAATTTCAAAACAAGCCTCTCCAGCCGAACAACCATTGCCATCTTTTACGATTAAACAATAATTGCCAACAGGTAAAGCCGTTCCATTATATTCTTTGCCTTTACCATCTGTAATAACTACAGTAGCAGGGCCAACAAAGTCGCTAGTTTCTATTAATCTATAATCAATTTTTCCATCCGCTCGACCAGCACAGCTGACATTAGAAATCGTATCTAAGGTTACAGTCACTCCACCAACATTCTCTAATAAAGTAAATAAAACAGATTCGGTACAACCAGAAACGTTATCTGTAACCATGATATCGTAGGTGCCGCTAGGTAAATGATTATGGGTTGCGGCTCCCCAACTGTAGCTATAATTGCCACTGCCACCTGCCACATTGATAGTCACCGAGCCATTACTCAAGCCGCAATCAGGGCGCCGATTGATTTCAGGGGTAAGACTCAGACCACTTTCCAAGCCAATATTTACATTAATATAATCTTGACAACCTTCTAGGAAAGGGTTGGTCACGGTCACTAGATATTCTCCAGCGGACAAGTCGTTTCTAAAGCCACCAGTCCCACCATCACTCCAATCAAAAGTTAGGTTCCCTGGCACCAATAAAGCAGTACCTTTCGTGCCATTGCATATCTCTGGATTGCTCTGTAGCAGTAGAACAGGTCCTATATTGGTATTGCCAATATTAATTGTTTCCTCTATTGAGCAAGCACTATTATCTTTAGCGGTAATCGTCACTTGATAAGTACCCGACGGTAAACCTGTTGCGCCTGTACCAGTTATTGCAGCATCAGACCATTGATAATTAAAATCATTATCGTCACCAGCCATCGTAATCTTCAAAGAACCATTACTTACACCACAATCTGCCTCAAACACTAAAGCTTTCTCTAAAACAGGCTGTGTACAATTACACCCATCGGCAATAAAAGTACTAGAAATAAATTCACATTCAGTTCCATCCGTCACTGTCACTCCATAAAATCCAGGGGTTAGTCCAGTTTGAGATGAACCAGTTCCTCCGTTTGACCACTTGATGTCTAATTCATTTTTAGCACCAGAAAGCGTCAAGGTAATACTGCCATCATTTCCAAGACAGCTAGTAGGACGAGCATCCGTAATAGCTGCCACCAAAGTACAAGTGGCATCAACGATTACGGTTATTGTTTCGGAACAACCATTTCCATCTGTTACGGTTACGGTATAAGTTCCATTAGGAATATTATTAATAGTAGCAGTCGTTTCACCGTTGCTCCAAAGGTAGGTATAAGGCACCGTCCCTCCTGAAACAGTCACACTGGCACTTCCATCTGCGGTATTCAAATCTGAAGCACTAGTAGAAGTCGCTGTTAAAACAATTGCAGGCGGTTCACTAATCGTAATCTCCTTGCTAACTTGGCATCCATTTGAATCTGTAATCGTTACAACATAAGTACCTGCTGCAAGGTTGTCGATACTAGAAGTAGTCGCACCATTACTCCATGAATAGGTATAAGTCCCTGAACCTCCAGTCACACTTACTGAAACGCTTCCCTCGGGGACATTATGACAAAGTAAATTTTCAACCTGTTCGGTTATAATTATTTCGGGGCTTTCAGTAATGGAAACCGTCAGAATCACCTCTGCACCTATTTCATCCGATACGGTAACATTATGATTTCCTGCTGGTAAATTTTCAATCGTTTGTCCCGTTTCTCCATTGAACCATTCGAATCCATATTCTCCTTGCCCACCAGAAGCTGACACCGTAGCAGAAGCGGTACTTTCACCAAAACATACTTCACTATTATTGACCTCCGCAATTACTGCTACTAAAGTAAAAGTCGCAGATACCACCACCGTTGTCGTTTCCGTACAACCATTGCCATCCGTTACCATTACGGTATAAGTTCCATTAGGAATATTATTGATGGTAGTAGTCGTTCCGCCATTGCTCCAAGCATAAGTATAAGGCATCGTACCTCCCGTAGCATTTACACTCGCGCTACCATCTGAAGTATTTAAATCCGTAGCATTCGTTGAAGATGTCTCTAGTACAATTGCTGGGGGTTCATTAACGGTAATTTCTTTAACTGCTTGACAGTTATCAGAATCCGTCACCGTTACAAAGTAAGTACCAGCTAAAAGATTAGTAATACTAGCAGCTGTTGCATTATTACTCCAAGCATAAGTATAAATTCCTGAACCTCCTGTTACCATCACGGCTATTTCTCCTTCAGGGGTATTATGACAACGCAAATCTTTAACCTGTTCTGAAATGACCATCTCTGGACTTTCGGTAATTGATACAGTTGTTGCTGCTGAACAACCATTACCGTCTGTTACGGTGACTCCATGATTTCCAGCAGGTAAATTTTCAATAGTTTGTCCTGTTGTCCCATTAAACCATTCAAAAGAATAACTACCCTCGCCTCCAGTAGCAGACACGCTTGCAGAGCCAGTACTTTCGCCAAAACAAACTTGGCTATTGATAGTTGTTGCAGTAATCGTTGGTAACTCTTTGGCACTAAACAAAACATCTTGCTTACCAAAACAACCGTTTGCATCAGAAACTAATACTTCATATTCGCCTGGGGTAAAATTGGCAACAGATTCAGCTTCGCTAATTGTAGCATTATCCGATATTCGTACCCATTGATATTTAAAGGGTCCCACACCACCCGTGATGACCACTGTCGCTTGCCCATTAGGAGCATCCCCACAAGTAAATCCGGTAGTCTCGACGACAAAACCAAAACCTCCTCCAGCTTGTCCTATAACGACATCAATAACGTTTGTACAATTTCTAAAATTGGTGACCGTCACGGGATAAGTTCCCGGAGAAAGATTAAGTGCAAAACTTAATTCACTCTCGCCATTAGGCCAGTCAAATCTATAAGGGGGCGAATCTCCATTCGCAGAAATATATCCTCTTCCATCACCTTCGCCAGGGCAAGTCTCAGGAACTATAGTTGTTGATAAAACTGGTGGTTGAGATGGCATAATTTCAGGGCAAATAAAGGTCGTACAGCCATTACCATCGGTCACTGTAACTGAATATTCACCTGGTTTTAAGCCTTCTCTATGCGTTCCACCTAAACTATCTAAAGCCCAAAAGAACGTATAGTCACCAGCTCCACCCGATGCTATAACATCCATGAATCCATCCGCTTCTTCGCCACAACTGATATGAGCATAATTTGCCTTAATACGCAAAGGTTCGGGGTCCTTTAGGAACGTCTCTGCTTCTCCTCGACAACCAGTAGCATCGGTCACCGTTACTTTATATACCCCTTGACCAAGATTCTCCAAAGCTGATTGATTACTTCCATTCGACCATAAATAGGTAAATGGAGCAGTCCCACCTTGAGGAACAGCTACTAATTTTCCGTCAGTCCCTTTCGCACAGGAAATAATCCGTTCGTTAAAGTTTAGCACCAACTTATTCGTAGCTTGCACGGAGATAAAGCTATTATCTTCAATCCCTGAGGCATCCACCACTGTCACGGAATAGCCACCTGCAACTAAGTTATTGATAGTTGCAGTCGTTTCTCCGTTTTGCCACCTATAAGTGAAAGGCGCTGTTCCTCCTTTCGGTTCTACTGTAGCACTACCATTAGGGTCATCGGCACAATTAGTATTGGTCGCCGACATAGAAAGCCAAAGAGGACCATCATCGTTTGCCGCCAAGACATTGCTGAATATCCCTAATACCAGCAAAATAGTGAGCAATAAATTTCTTTCGTTCATAAAATATGTTTCAATTTTCAATGGGACTGATTAAAGGAAATTTAAAATCATAAATTAGGGTTGTACCAAGTTTTCAAAATAGTCCGTTTCCAACCCATCCCCAGCCCTTCCCTCAGGAGGGAAGGGAGTCGTTAAACCCTAAATTTCGGGCAAAAACCGATAAATTCTCCAATTTACCGAAAAAGTAGTCCCCTTCCTTTTGAAGGGAAGGGTTAGGGTTGGGTTAGAAAAGAGTTATTTTGAAAACTTCGTACAATCCTTATCTTAAATTACAAATGTAAAATTCAAAACTAGCGCAAACGAAAAATCATTTTCAGCCATCTTAAATTTAATACCAAAAGTAAATGCTATTGGTTTCCGACACTTTTAAACTTTAGATTTAAAATTTTGAATTTCTAATTTCTTTTATTCTCCTTCAGATTGTTCGCCTATCGTAATTTTTACAATTTGTACTTTTCTTTCCCTGGAAGCCTCAGGGCTATACACAGAGTTTTTTCTATCTCGCGGGTTTTCACTAATCCTATTATTTGCCTTATCTTCACCATAAGAGACTTCTTTTAATATCAAGGAACCGTTTTCAATATATCGAAGCAACATTCCGTCTCTATAAGTTGAAAAATGATTCATTAGGCAATCTACTCTTCGCTTACCTAAATTTGCATTATAATCGGTAGCAGCCAATGGACTGGCATATCCCCTAATGGAGATAACCGCTGTATTATTTCGTTGTAAATATTTAATTAAAGTTTCGGAGAACACACCTAATGTATCGTAATTACCTTTCAATTCATTATCAAAAAAGTAGACAACTTCATCAGATTTAGACGCAACCTCTGCTACATCAACTCCACTAGTATAATTTGCAATAAATTCTCTTTTCTTTCTATAATAAGCCGAATACAAAGCTTCATAATTAGAAGATGTTGTAATCTCTCGACTCCTTGGGTCTGGGTAGTCATTATCAAAATAAAGGGTCAGCGGTAATAAATCATCTAATTCAACCAATCCTCCAGGTTCTAAATACAAGCGTTTTGTAATAGAGGTAATGCCATCTGCCTCCGTATACGCTTTAGTATCAAAGGTTAACGTATCCGTTGTATAGCCAATCAAACTAGCAATAAGTTGATATTCTCTTTGAGAATAAATATCAAAATAAAAATCATTGCCTTCGATGTTATCTTTAATAAATCGTTCGCCCGATTTTACATCAATTAATTGTACAATACAGTTCGTTAATGGCAATTGAGATTGATTATCAAAAGTTAGTGCCGTCAAATCCATTTCAAAAATATCAGGCGCTAAAAATAGTTCTTTTTTCAAGGTAATAGATTGGGTAATACCTCTTGTATTAAAGTTTAAAGTATCGCCAACAAACCCTTCTTTTGATGCGACTAAACGATAACGTTTATCTTTGAGTAATCCATCAAATTGAAATTGGTTATCCAAAGAATTGGTTCGAGTGTCTACTAAGGCTGGTTCTCCTGTTTCATCCAACTCAAAATTCCGTCCTTCTGGCAACCTAAATAATTGCAAAGTCACTCCTTCTAAATCTTCTTTAGTAAAATCATCAAAAATCAAAGCTTCTAAATCGATATTGATAAAAGTAGCTGCAAAAATATCTTGACACCCCATATCAGATTCACTCAAACGCAAACAACCTTCTCGACTTGACGAAAAATAACCGTGGTCACCTGCTGGGTCTAATGTAAAGTGGGTATCATTAAAACTACTATTCAAAGGGTAACCCGCATGATTTATTTTATTATCTGACAAAGCATAAATATCGTATCCTCCTAAACCAACTCTCCCATCAGAACTAAAGTAAAGTGTGTTAGTAGGCTGATGGAAAAAAGGGGTCAAATCGTTGCCAGCGGTATTAATAGGTCTGTAATTAACAGGTTTAGAAAAATCGCCTTGCTCACTTACCTTAGTCATCCAAACATCCATTTTCCCCATTCCTCCAGGGCAATCAGAACTAAACAAAAGCGATTCTTGTCCTTCTGCATCATAAAATACAGTTGGATGAGTAGCAGTAAATCCATTTCGGTTGATATAATCTGGCAATGCTACAGCTTCACTCCAACTACCCTCTTGTTGGTCTTGGTAATAAATTTCACAACGAATTCTACGCGACTTTCCAGTGTAATCACAAATAGTAAAATAAACTCGTTGTTGATTGTTCGTAAAAGCCAAATGTGCTACTGATTTTTCTCTTACATTGAATCCATCAATGGGAAATGCTTGCTTATCAAAATCAGCACTTAAAGTCTTAGCATACAATCTAGGCGGGTCCATTTTTTCTTCCTTTTCATATTTTAAAGAAGAATAATAGAGTTTATCCCCAACTAAAAGCGGAGAAAAATCATTAAATTCAGTATTAATTTCTGGCCCTAAATGTGTTACATTATATTGATTATCAATCCGCTGCGTTCGTTGTACCGCAAATTTACAATCATCGATATGTTTTTTAGCTAAAGTCAAATAATCATTATCAATTGGCGGCGGACTAGTAATATATTGTTCAAAATAATCTAAAGCACCTGCATAATCACCTTGCAATTTTTTCATAGCGCCTACCTGAAAAATAGCCGAAGGATAATTAACTTCATCTCCCTTAAGTGTATCCAATCTTACTACTCTCCTATATCCAACCTCAGCGATTCCTAGTGCATACATACGACGTGCCACTTCCGAAAACTGAAATTGGTCGTCAATAGTTAAACTATCTTTAGTACTAATGCCAAAAAAATCATCATCTGTAAAAAACTGCTGGCTACTTAGTGCTTCTTTTATCGCCTTTTCAAACCTTTCTGTTTGTGCAAAAGCAAAAGTATTTAACGTAAATATTAAAAATAGGAGACAATAGTATTTTTTCATTATATGAGCGTGGTATTTAAGCGTTTATTACATATGGTTTATTGAAGGTTGTTACTTTATGTTATTGGAAGTTACCTCCAATAACTTCAATCCCCCTTAAAACAATGGACAGATTTCAAATTCCTTAGGAGGTCGAACTTTAGAGAATATGTAAATCGCCGAAAATTCAGGTCCACCATTCCGATAAGAGGTAAAATTAAAAGGCGTAGTAGTAATATCATAGCTAAAGCCAAAGGACCACATCCGATAATCTAGCACTACACTCGGCGCCCAAGCATCTCCTAGACGGTAAGCTAAACCAAGTCCAAAAGCCAACTCTTCATCTCTTTTTTGGTTGAGGTGAATTTTTGCCTGCCCACCAATCAATACTTCTTGGTGAGGGCCTTGAAATTGTCCAATGGCTTGTAAGCCAATATCAAAAATTTCGGTCAGTCCAAAAGTAGTCATACCATAGACAGATAGTCTTCGGTCCAATTTATTTTCACTTCCTCTAAAAAAACTTCGATTAGGCGTGTTAACATGAAAAAGAGCTGCCCCAAAATCAAGTTTCATCCGCGTATCAACATTTTGAAAACGATAATTGATACCACCCGATAAATCTCCATAGATTACAGAAGTGTTCTGAAAATTTTCTTGGGTAGAAAGGCCTCCATTAAATGTATCTCCATCGTATTGACTATCTACTCGCAATGCACTCACATCGAATCGACGTTGAGCGCCACCAATTTGGACACCCGCCGTCAAATAATGTTTTTCTGACAATCGACGAGTAAAAGACCCTGAAAGATTAACGCCAGTGTTACTCAATTTTAAATCACCCGCTTCATCATGGTTTAAGTATAAACCCGCAGAAAAGAGGCTGTTTTTTAAATTAGTATTGATGAACTTTTTGTCCACACCACCAGAAAAAGTCATATAATTAACAGGAACCTTATTCCATTGACTTCGATAATTGCCGATAAAACGTAAATCTCCTTTAAACAATCCAGTCAATGCAGGATTAATATTCGTTGGAGAACGGCCAAATTGGGAATAGTGAATATCTTGAGCATGAAGTTGGAAACTCAACACCAAGAAAAAGGCAAGCGTAATATTTTTGAAAGAATGTAAAGTTTTTAGCACAGTTCTTAATTTTTATTAAAAACAAGTGGCTAAGTGTTGGGCAGCAATTTAAGAAAGGTTTCTAAATATAATAGTAGCTAAGTAGTTTTACTAAAAACTGCTTAGTGTAAAATGGTCTGGTATTACTTTTTTTGAAACCTTTTTAAAAAACTACTTTTCTGAGTTAGCCTATTCTTTTTTGTAATCTCATATCGTATGTAAAATTCCTTCAATAAACGGTATAGTGCTTCATTAAAGGAAAATAATCTGTTGTACAGTATAAATTATCAATTATTTACAGTAGTCTAATTGTTCTTAATACGTAAGACAGAAATGTATGTTCATCCAACTGACCCCATATCTTTTGTCTGACGTAATACAATTAGCTTAATATAACACTAAAATTGGGCAGAACGCAAAATTATGCAATTCTTGTTACCAATTTCAAATAGTAATATTATTATTTAATAAATTGTATAAACCTCTTTTGTATCGGTAGGGATAGTAAATAGCGTAGGTTAAAATAGTAATTATTGAACGTTGATATAAGTCATTTAACAATAAGTACAATTTTAAAAAATGTAAGTTTCGGAAAGCAAATCTAATCTATTTTAGACATATATGTTTGTTAAACCATTAGTCATGTCAAAAAATAGCACATTCAATAGGCTTAAAATTATAAAAGGACAACAATTTGCTTTCTAAACTAAAATTTAGGCGTTAAACATCAGTAGGGGGATGCATAACATTAAGTAAGTAGGCTGTGAGGTTATCCCTAAATTTTCAACTAGAATAGCCTCACCTTTCGATTTTCAGGAATGGCATTTGAATTTCGTTTCTAATAAACGAACTTACGCTCTAGAATCTTAACAATATTAGAAATATTTTAGGAGATAGTCAAGCATTTTCCTTGTCACAAAAACACATAAAGTAAATTTGATTACAATAATTTTAAATGTGTTAGGAATATGATAGACAACTAGATAAACTAGGCAAACCAGTTGACAAGACAGAATGGGGCATGAATCCACAAACGATTAATGCTTACTATAATCCAACTCAAAACGAAATTGTTTTCCATGCGGCTATTTTACAGCCTCCATTTTTTGATTTAAATGCAGAAGATGCGGTCAATTATGGAGCAATTGGTGGCGTCATCAAAAAAAGGCCATCCTCAATGAGAACGACCTTTAATTTTTTATCCTAAAGTTATCTTTCAATAACCTGTAATTTACTTATCTTCAACTTCTTCTACCTCTTCGAATTCAACATCTTGGACATCGTCACCTTCATTCGCACCACCTGCTTGCTCGCCACCAGCACCGCCTGCATCCGCAGTAGGGCCTTCTTGACCAGCTTGGTACATATCTTGACTAGCCGCTTGCCATGCCGTATTCAAAGCAGCAGTAGCCGTTTCGACAGCATCTAAATCTTGTGATTGGTGAGCTGTTCTTAAGTCAGCTAAACCAGCTTCGATAGCGCCTTTCTTTTCTTCTGGAATCTTCTCTCCGAATTCTTTCAACTGCTTTTCCGTTTGGAAAATTAAGGTATCCGCACCGTTCAATTTATCTACTTTTTCTCTTTCTTTTCTATCTGCATCCGCATTTGCTTCCGCTTCTGCCTTCATCTTTTCGATTTCTTCTTTGGATAAACCAGTAGAAGCTTCGATTCGGATAGATTGCTCTTTGCCTGTGCCTTTATCTTTCGCAGAAACGCTTAAGATACCGTTGGCATCCATATCGAAAGTTACTTCGATTTGAGGAACGCCTCTTGGCGCAGGTGGAATATCAGACAAAACAAATCGACCTACTGGTCTATTATCTTTTGCCATTGGACGCTCTCCTTGTAAGATGTGAATCTCCACAGAAGGTTGGTTGTCCGCTGCCGTTGAGTAAACTTTAGACTTTTTCGTAGGAATCGTAGAGTTTGCTTCGATGACAACATCAAAAACGTTCCCCATTGTTTCGATACCTAAAGACAATGGTGTTACGTCTAATAATAAGACATCCTGTACATCTCCACTCAATACACCACCTTGAATTGCAGCACCTACAGCTACTACTTCATCAGGATTAACGCCTTTGTTTGGCTTCTTACCGAAGAACTTCTCTACTGCTTCTTGGATAGCTGGGATTCTTGTAGAACCACCTACTAAAATGATTTCATCAATTTCAGACTTTGCTAAACCAGAATCTTTTAATGCTTCTTGACAAGGCTTTAAAGTTCTTTGTACTAAATCGTAAGCTAATTTTTCAAATTCAGCTCTAGAGATTTTTACAACCAAGTGCTTAGGCACACCGTCCACAGCCGTTACATAAGGTAAGTTTACCTCTGTACTCGTAGAAGAAGACAATTCAATCTTCGCCTTTTCCGCTGCTTCTTTCAATCTTTGTAAAGCCATTGGGTCTTTACGCAAGTCCATGTTTTCTTGCTTCTGGAAAGTATCTGCCAAGTGGTCAATCAACACTCTATCAAAATCATCTCCACCTAAATGCGTATCTCCATTTGTAGATTTTACTTCAAATACACCATCTCCTAATTCTAGGATAGAAATATCAAAAGTACCACCACCAAGGTCATAAACCGCAATGGTCATGTCCGCATTCTTCTTGTCCAATCCATAAGCCAAGGCTGCTGCTGTTGGCTCATTGATGATTCTTTTTACCGTCAAACCAGCAATTTCACCAGCTTCTTTCGTCGCTTGTCTTTGCGAATCATTGAAGTAAGCAGGTACGGTAATAACCGCTTCTGTTACCGTTGACCCTAAAAAGTCTTCTGCCGTTTTTTTCATTTTCTGCAAAATCATGGCAGAAATTTCTTGCGGCGTATATTTTCTACCGTCGATGTCTACTCGAACAGTATCATTATCTCCTTTCATTGTCTTATAAGCAGTTCTTCCTGCTTCATCCTTCACTTCTGTGAATCTAGACCCCATGAATCGCTTGATAGAAGCAATTGTTCTAGTTGGATTCGTAATTGCCTGACGCTTTGCAGGATTACCAATTTTTCTTTCACCGTTGTCCAAGAATGCAACAACAGATGGTGTCGTTCTTCCACCCTCATCATTAGGGATAACGACTGGCTCATTTCCTTCCATCACGGAAACACAGGAGTTGGTTGTTCCTAAATCAATTCCTATAATTTTACCCATTTTTTATTAATTTTTGTGATTGTTTACTAATTCTATTAATTTAAAAGAACCTACTTTTTATTTGTTCATTTAAATCAGAAAACAAGGTTTTAAAATTTGTTTACAGGTAGTGATACATCAATCAATGTGCCATGCCAAAAATTGAGGGTTTGGGGTGTCAAAAGTGCGGAAATGCGGATTTTTAGCTGTCAGAATGGGGAAATAGAGGAATGGGAGGGTGACAGGATGACAGATTGGCAGGGAATGGGTAATGTAAATAGAGCTAGGCAAACTGAAAACTTCAAATCGATTTACTTCTATTCTATAAAATCTGTATATTTGTATAAAACAATTTGTCAATGGCAGAAGTAGAAATCAAATCAAATATTAAACTCGGCTTAAAGGATATTTTGAAAGCCATCTCTACCTTAGAGACAAAGGATATAGAAGTCTTCTTAAAAGAAGTAACAGGAATTCTTGCTCAAAAGAAAGAAAAAGAATCAAAAAATACAGATGAATCTACATTAATCAAACAAATAAAATCCGCTTACCCTATTAAGTTAAATAAACGATTCCAATTTTTACGGTCAAAACTAACTACCCAACAATTGAGCGAAAAAGAACAAAAAGAGTTAATCGACTTGACCAATCGTTTTGAAGCTTTAGATGCGCAACGTCTTCAATATTTAATGCAGCTAGCACAACTTCGGGGAACATCTTTAAATGATATCATAAAGGAATTTTCGCCCAACGCTTATGCCTAGGAATTATATTTCCAAAAAGAAAAAAACTTTAGTTTTTCTTCGAGCGAAGAACCGATGTGAATATTGCCAAAGTCGAGCAGATACAGCTTTAGAAACTTTTTAAATTGAACATATTCTTGCCGTTACTTTAGGTGGTTCTGATAAATTGATAAATTTAGCACTTTCCTGTAGAGGTTGTAATAGTAGAAAAGCGATGCAACATTGGATAATCGAATCTGCAACCCAACAAAAAATTCGCCTTTTTAATCCTCGTATTGATATTTGGAAAAATCATTTTGAATGGTCAGCCGATTTTTTATACATTATTGGTAAAACGCCAATTGGCAAAGTAACTGTTGACGCCTTGAAGTTAAATAGAATTGGCGTCGTTAATCTTCGAAAACTAATGATTTTGGGTAAGATACACCCACCTTTGGATACTGTTTAAGACATTTTGAAAAAATGACG
>CALLVC010000462.1 GCA_938010785.1 uncultured Saprospiraceae bacterium | reverse complement strand
GGCAAAATAAATTAATAAAGTGGTCATTTTGAGGAAATATTTTTTCCTAGACAAGGCATGAACCCGTACGGGTGAACCGCAAAGCGGATGGAAAGCCTACAGACATAGCACCGCTATGGCGAGCCTGCCTGCCGGCAGAGGGCAGGCATTTTCAACATAAACAAACACTGTTTGTGAACCGCATAGCGGACGGGATGCTAGTAAAAAAGATGAACTCATAAATGGCTAATTAATTATTTTACTTTGCCTAAATATTTATTAAAGGAAAACGGATTATTTTTTAATAAGTTGTTTTGCCAATCATTGTTTGCAATTTATTTCAAAATAGCAAATTCAAGCGAGTGTAAATATGAGTTTTTTTGAGTTAAATGCAGGAAAGTAAAGACAAACAAAAAAAGCCTGCTTCTTTGCAGAAACAGGCTTTTTTCTATAAAAATAGGTAAAGTAGTTATTCAATTTGTTAGTGTGCCAGCTGCCTACTATCAAACTGCCTACTAGAATTATTTACCGCCTTTCAATTCTCCTTGCCAAGCTTTCAACTTGTCCCAGTTACCTTTAGCAGCCAATTTAGCTTGAGCCGCCCAAGTTTTTGGGTCATGCATACGGTATCTACTTCCAGCATCATCTAAAATGGTTCTCAATTTCTTGATAGGTGCTTTAGACAAATCTTCAAAAGTAACGATGCCCGCTTCATTCAATAAACCAGCAATCTTTGGTCCTATTCCTTCTACTTTTCTCAAATCGTCTGCTTTAGCAGCTTTCTTAGGCGCCTTCTTTTTTGCAGTAGTTTTCTTAGGTGCAGCTTTTTTCTTTGCTGCTACTTTAGGAGCTGCAGCTTTCTTAGGCTTTGCAGTAGTATCTGCTTTAGAGGTAGCCTTTCCTTTTTTAGCAGGAACAACAACTACAGAATTATCAACATCGTATGGTGCAGCGATATAATTATCAGCGTCCCAATCATTTTCCCAAATGCCATTATCCGCTTTGTAACGGAATTCGTATTGCTTACCAGCAGCTAAAACGATAGTTGCAGTATAAGCAGTTTTAGTGGCTTTCATGACTGGTGCTTTTTCCCAGTCCCAATTATTAAAGTCACCTAAGACTCTAACTTCTTTAGCACCTTTGATAGCTGATTGAGCTAATGTAAAAGTTACTTTAGCTGCAGGAGTGGACTTTAAAAATTCTTTTTTTAACATTTCTTATTCAAGTTAATATGATGTGAAAATTTCTGCAAAGTTAGTTTCTATTTCACAATAAGTAAATAGCTTTGAAGAAAAAGAAGTTTATAATTAGCTGATAGTCAAATGTTAAGAACGTCTATGTGTGATGAAAAGCGATTTTTTCTTTTGTGAAAAAGGGCTAAACTATATATCGTCTTAGCTTTTGCTAAGTCAGCCAAATAATATTTGTTTTTACGGAAACGGCTTAACCGGAAAAAAAGTTGAAAAAAAAATTAAAAAAATTAGGAAATCTGTCTTTTTTTTAGGATAGGGCGAATTTTCGCTAAATTATTCACCCGTTTTTCGATATTTATATTCACAAGTTTCTGAACAAATGACCGTCTTAGGGCATGATATCTAACTATTTACTAACCATAAAATCTTTGACCACTTCAATAAATTGCCCATTTTTTTGGATAGTAGCAATGACAGAAAACTGACCACCTTTTCTCATTTTTTTGACCATTTTTTCCATAGCATTGGTTATGTTTCCGCTACTTGCTTTATTAATTAGCTTTCTATTCTTTCCATAAGAAAATTGCAAAGTACTCATGGTAATAGTACCTCCTTCTGCGTTGAAGACCTGAATCGGCACTTTAAGATTTCGGCGCAAAGCTTTTTTACTCACATTATATTCTGTAAGATTTCCCCATGCGATAGAATATCCCTCTTGCGTGTCGTCCAGATTATCTTTAAAGTAAAAGTGAATAGGCAATTCTAGAGAGACCTTAACGTTTTTTCCACGATGATACGCAGGTTCCCAATTTGGCATATTGGTTAACATTTCCAAGGCGGCAATTCCACAACCACCACCAATATTTTTTAATAATTGCGGTTGCTGCACATTTCCTAATTCATCTACAATAAAACGGACATAAACGGCTCCTTCTAGATTAGCATCTTTGGCTGCTTGAGGATAAATAATATGATTAAAAATATAGGTTTTGAGCGATTGATTAGAGCATTGTCTACGTTCTTTGGAACCCACATAGTAAGCCGTACAACCTGGGAAATAGGGCATTCTTTCTGCATTGGTATACACAGAGTCAGCACCTTGAGCAAAGCATAGAGCGGCGCTAAAACTGAAAAGAAGCAAAAGAATGGCTTTAGTTGGCATCGCTTTTTAGTAAAGTAGTAAGGAAAAACAATTTAAAAGCTCCACAAACTATGCCATTATATTAAATAAAATACTTATTTGATTAGTTATGTAAGAAATAGGCTAAAAAAGAAGTATCAATTGTTAATCAAATTTAAAATGACAGAGTGTTTTGACATAAAACAGAACATATAGAAATAGCCCAATCCTTAAATTTTTTAGGGCTTTGTCATTGGCGAAAGGGGAATTTAGGACAAGCCGTTGACTACTTTCAAGAAGGCTTAGCTATGCGGCGGCAATTACTTGGAGATACCCATGCAAAAGTCGCAGACAGTTATAATAATAACACTGAGCAATGGTTTTAATTGGCAGTTATTATTGATACCAAGTTTATTATTATTACTTTCCATAAGTTGGTTTGCTTTCAAAAAAAGCAGAAAATAGAAGAACACGTCCCAAAAGAAAATCCCTGCTGCGGCAGGCAGGCGTGTAAACCCGTCTAATCCGTTCAATCAGTGGTCCTATCCTCCTAGCTAAGTCCTCCTATATTTTTGTGAAATCCTACATTTTAACCCATTTCTCAAATCTAGACCGTCCTTCCAAATCTTGAATTTTTATTAAATATATCCCTGCCTGATAATGCGCCACCTCTAAGGTAATTTGTTCAGCATACTCCAAATAAACCTGCCGAATAACCTGCCCATCAATAGTTGAAATAGTCAAATTATCAATAGCAAAATCCGTTTGAATTGTCAATTGGTTCTGTACAGGATTTGGCATCAATTGAATAATAGCAGCCATAGGAATCACATCAACAGAAGTGACCGTTGGACGACCGACGACCGTCACATCAGGAGCCATAAAAATTTCATTATTGGTAGATTCGCCTTCTGTAATTTGATACAATTGATTGGTAGTCAGGTTATAAAATTTATCAATGTGCCCCGAAGGCCAAGTGATAATCAAAGAATCTAACATTTCATGTTGCCCAAGCCCAATGTGTTTTTTATCCGTATTTTGACCCAAAAATCCAAAGCCACAATAAGTGAAATCAGATTGGTACAATTCCTTAGCATAAGTTTCGATGCGTGTGCCAATGCCATCCCGGTTACTAACGATGCCTTCCAATTTGATTTTGACCCAATGATTATCATTTTCAGTCAAATTATCCCACAGATGGAAATGAGTAGGTTGATTATTTTGCACGATAATATCTAGCATGCCATCCATATCAAAATCTCCAATGGCATTGCTAAAACTATTAAACGTATCGACCTCAAAACCTTGGGTAATAATTTCAAAATGTTGTTTGTCAATATTTTCATAAAAATGCACGCCTTTGACCGAAGGATTAGAGCTATTACCACACATATACAAGTCTAAATCTCCATCATTATCTGCATCAAAAAAGGTAGACCCCCAACCGTTTCCATTTTCATAAGCAATGCCTAAATCGGGCGCACGATTTTCAAAGGAAATATCGAGCACATTAGGATTGGGGCCACTATTCTGCAAAAGTTGCCCCCCCACAAAAGTATTGGTCACATACATATCGACCCAACCATCTTGGTTAATGTCTGCTGCATTGACACACATAGCGTTCATACGGGCATCACAGTGGGTGTCTTGACTCGCATCATAAAATTTACCGTTACCCAAATTTTCGTAAAGGGTGTTATAGGTCAATTTATCATTAGCGGTGTAAATATCTGGCCATTGGTCATTATTAAAATCCATAAAAGCGGCGGCAAAAGGAACTCGGTCGGTATTGCCCATTGCTGCATTATCAGTCACCTCCGTAAAGGTCCCATCGGCATTATTTCTAAAAAGACTATTACTACCTGTTTGTTCACCATTGTAATTGTGATAAGTGCATAATAAATCCAACCAACCATCTCGATTATAATCGCCCCAATTAGCACCATAGGCAGCATGTCTGTCCAAAGGCAAACCACTACTTTGAGTGACATCGACTAAAACTAAATCGCCTTGATTTTCATACAAATAGCTTTGTCCTAAGAAAGCTGAGACAAACAAATCTGCATCCCCATCATTATCATAATCTGCCCATAGAATCTGTTTGGCTTCCTCTCGGTTGTCGACCAAAGCTGGAATTTCTTCAAAATTAGTCCCAGTGTTGATGTAAAAACCAATTAGTTGCCCCCGTTCAGACGCCAAAGTCAAATCATCAAGCCCATCTTGATTAAAATCATAGACAGACACGCCCGCCCCAATTGCACCATGGAGGATACGATGATGGACATTTTTGTCCATAGCAGATTCCTTAAAAGTAATTTGCGCCATAGCGCCATAGGGTAGGAGTAGCCCAATAAGCATGGACCATAGTAGTTGTGTTTGCGGATTGTGTAATCGCATTCTTGTGTTGGATTCTTATATTATTAATGGACTAAATGAGGCCAACGATAGTAAATCGGAATAGCCTAAATAGTCTAAAAAATCAGCTGCATGAATGCAGATAACAGTGGGAAAGTCGTAGCTTGAACATGCTTGTTCGAGCAATTAGCAGCTACAGTTTTTTACAGTCGGAGATTGTAAACAGATGGGTATTTAAAATTTAAGGAGTCGGGATATTTAGTGTAAAATTAGGATTAATTTGATATAAGCAGTAATAGTTTTATATAAAATTTATATTTTGAGCTTATATTTGACATTTAGACCTAAGTAGTAAGTCAAGCTAATTATGATAAGTTAGGCTGGATTATTTTCCGTCTATCGTCCTATAAAAATAATTCCATAGCGGTGCTATCCAATGATTTTTTTAGAACAATAGCCAAAAAATACTCACACCCTCAACATAT
>CALLVC010000461.1 GCA_938010785.1 uncultured Saprospiraceae bacterium | reverse complement strand
TAAGTAATGCAGCTCAATTAATCGGGTAATTTTTAGCAGCCTTTTTCCGCTATTTTTTACCAAAAAATAAATCCGTAGCGGGTGCTATGCATTGATTTTTTGGCGAAAACTATCGAAAAAATACAAGCTAAAAATTTTACCCGATTAATCAATCCGCATTACTTAAGTAGTTAAGGAATTAAGTAAATGCCTAGCTTGAACGATTTTTGAGCCTATACTTTGTTAAAAAGTCATGAAAACCTTTGATTTTCTGCATCCTATCCGTAAGTGGTTCACAATCAGCTTATTTTCAGTTTGTCTATTCTTAAAACTCATCTCAATTTAATTTATACCAATTTCTGATAATTACTTAGTATATCAAAAATCAGGTAAAACATTGGTTTTAGGTGCTTAAGCTTATTTTCTTCAGGATAGGACTAAGTATAATTTGCATTTTCTAAGAGATTTTCTTAGTCACTAAGAAAATCTGCCATTTCTAAATATACGCAATTTTACACGATTTAGGACACTACTTAATTTCTAATTTTGCCCACGGGATTCTTACAATTTTTAAATACAAAATTATCATGACTTTAAAGCACCTTTCAGATACCGAATTGGTTAAAATTTATCAAGATACTCAAAATAATAATGCTTTTGGTGAATTGTATAACCGATATGAACGGAAGGTCTTTTTATCATGTGTGAAAATTTTAAAAAATAGAGAGAATGCCTATGATTTAACTCAAGATATATTTCTTAAAATAGCGAATAAACTTTTAGGATTGAAAGAGACTTTTGCTTTTAAGAAATGGTTGTTTAGAATTGCGTATAATGATTCTATTACCATGTTGAGAAATCAAAAAAACATTCTTAGTACTTATGGAGATGAAGTTAATTACATAATTGACTCGAAATCTGAAGATGAATTGAATCATTCAAAAGAACAGCAAATCGAAAAAGTAGCATTTCTCCTTAAACAGGTTTCTGAAAAGGACAAAACTATCTTGACCGAAAAGTATTTAAAGGGATTAACTATTACAGAGTTAATGGAAAAATATAATTTATCAGAGAGTGCGGTGAAAATGCAGTTGACAAGAGCTCGAGATAGAGTGAGAAATTTTTCTCCAAATTTAATGGTCGCATAAGCTTGGCTTATACTACTTTTCTTCTCTGATAATTATATGCCAAAAGCAATTTTATTTCCTTTTAATATCAATGATGATAATCAGGCTGCTTATGCTCAAACTATTTTGTTAGCCGAAAATGAAAAGGCTTCGATTATTCTATTTACAGCAGTTTTGGAGCATGAATTTGAAGAACAAATAGATGAGATTTATTTTCATTTATTGAAATTGAATGGATATTTTCAAACTAATTATAATCATTGGAAAGTTAAACCTTCCGTTGCTATTGAAAGAATTATCATGAAGGGGGATTTAATGGAAAATTTAAAACAAGTGGTTATTGAAAGAGCGCCCCATTGGATAATTAGTCATCCAACTTCTTTATTGCTGAATCGCAGAAAACTTGAAGAGACAATAGGGGTTAGAGAGAATATAATTACTGATTTTTTATAAACTTTTGCAGCAACCCAAGAAAAAATATTTTGAAACGACTACTTTTTAATAAATTAATACACACTAAACTAAGCAGCTAGACTGCCGCAATAGAGAGTTCTTTAGGTTTTTATTTTACCCAAATAAATAAACATTTTACTCAATCCCAGCCTCTTTGGAGGTTGGGGAGAGTATTTGATTCTTTGTCTTACCTTTATTTTTTGGTTTTGATATTTATGAGTAGGTAAATTTTACAAAAGCTAGAATTTATCTGCCCTATTTTTGAAAAAGATAACTTTTAGCTTGGAGACGTGTAGAAATGATTTCTATACGTCTCCGAATTTAAAGTTATAAGGTTCAATTAATTTTCAGGAAGCTTTTCCACTAACTGTTTTACTTTTTCTCTAACTGAGGCGGTGTAGCTTTCATATTCTTTACTAGGAGAGGGCGTACCATTCCATTGTTCTTGTAAAGCAGATACATTATCACTCGGTACTTTGCAATCAAAAGTGATTATTTTATAAGCCTTGTTAATATCCTTTTCAGATACTAATGCTGGTTTCCATCCTTTGATGTCAATACCTTCTGCGGTTAAGCCTTCCACTGTTCTTGCCGATAGGGTAGCATCAGGTTCAGTGCCTCTAAAAATAGCATGGTAATTTAGATTCTTTTCTTTTACCAATTTATTAAAATAAGCAGCGGCTATTGGGCTTCTTGCAGCTCCGTGTGGGCAAATAAACATGACTTCTTTGGAATCTTTACTTTGGTTACAACAAACTAAAATAGTTGCAAAGCAAAGGAATAGGAGTGATTTTTTAAACATTACTTTAAGTTTAATACTGATAAAGATATGGTCTATTGTTTTTGGTCGTGTCCTTAAAATCCATCAAAAATAAATTTATTTTTTAGAAAATTATATTTTTAAAACAAAATATTAGGAACGATGTAGAAATAGATTTACAATTTGGATAGTTAGGTTTTAAATCCTAATTTCGCCTAAAATAATTATAATTACTTTACTGTTAAAATGGATATGAAAAAAATATTTCGCGTCTTTCTACTTTTAATTGGTTTACTTCTTTTTATAGGCTGGGTGGTTATGACCTTTTTTCCAGAAAGTATAGTGCCGTTTATGCTTCAGCAGCAATTAAAGAGACAATTGGCACAAGTAGAAAAAAATAACCAACTTCTAGAAGATAGGGAAAACATTTATGTTTATACCGTAGGAACTTCTGCTCCGTTGCCGGGAGAACGAGCACAAACAGGTACAGCTATTATTGTCAACGGGCATTTTTTTATGTTTGACGTTGGGGATGGTGTCGTCCGAAAAGCCGAAAATATGGGCTTACCTTTAAATCGTTTAGATGGCATTTTTATTACACATTGGCACTCTGACCATTTTATGGATTTATCGAGTATGGTGAGCCGCTCTTGGTTATTAGGTCGTTCTAATAACTTGCATTTATATGGTCCTGATGGGACGGATAGCATTAACCAATCTATTAAAGGCTATTTGCACATGGAAAATAAACACCGTTTGGACCATCATGGTCCTGACATCATGGATATGTCTATCGTCCATGCCATTCCACACGAATTTAAAAATGTACAAAATAGTAAAGCAGTGATTTATCAACAAGATGGTATCACCATCACTACTTTTGATGTGGACCATTATCCAATTGAACCAGCAGTAGGTTATGCTATTGAATATAAAGGCAAAAAGGTAGTGATTAGTGGAGATACCAAAAAGAATAATTTAGTGTTAGAAATGGCAAAAGATGCAGATTTATTATTGCATGAAATTATCCTAAATTCCTTACTGCAAGAAATGGAGGCAACCGTAGCCAAACAAGGATTAACTAGAAACGCTAAAATTATACACGATATTCAGGATTATCATACGCCGCCAGCCGAAGTTGCTGAGATTGCCGCTAAAGCAAATGTAAAAAAACTAATCCTTCATCATTATGCGCCTGCACCTGATTTTAGGGTGATTAAAAATTTATATAAAAAGGAATTAACAGGTTATGATGGTCCTATTGTTTTTGCGAATGATGGAGATTTGTTTATCGTAAAATAGCGTTTTAATTACCCTCTTTCCTTCTAAACGGAAATATTACTTCTGTGAAATCAGTTGCGGAGGTGGTGAAAGAGTTTGCTGCGGTGGCTAAAGTTATTGGATAGGTTGTATTGTTGGTTCAATGAAAAAGATATACTTTGCCTGCTTTAAAATATTAATTAAAAACAAAATATGAATTTAATAGATAAGTTGAAGTGGCGGTATGCGGCCAAAGCTATGAATGGTCAAAAAGTACCACAAGAAAAAGTTGACAATATCCTTGAAGCTATTTCATTGGCACCGACTTCTAGTGGATTGCAGCCATTTGAGGTTTTTGTTATTACTAGTCAAGAAGTAAAAGAAAAGATTAGACCTGTTGCTTGGAATCAGTCCGTTATAACCGATTGCTCTCACCTTTTGGTGTTTGCTGCTTGGGATACCTATACCCCTGACCGAATCAATAAGCAATTTGATTTAACCAACGAGATTAGAGGATTTAAAAACGAAGGATGGGAAAACTATCGCCAGATGTTATTGAGTACCTACCCTCAAAAAGATGCAGAAGTTAATTTTAATCACGCTGCTAAACAAGCTTATATTGCCTTTGCACATGCCATTATTGCTGCTGCATTTGAAGAAGTAGACGCTACTCCAATAGAAGGTTTTGTTCCAGCAAAAGTAGATGAAATTTTAGGCTTAAAAGAAAAGGGCTTAAGAAGTTGTGTGGTATTAACTTTAGGGTATAGACAGGCGGATAAAGACTGGTTGGTGAATTTGAAAAAGGTTAGAAAACCGATGGCAGATTTAATTAATATGGTTGATTAATTATCCCAAGTTGCGGACAATGTAAAGTTGGCAGCACTCCCGATAGCTACACGGGATTAGTTTGTTCTGGTTACAGGTTTTTAAACCTACCGTATGCACACAAATGTGGAACAGCCAGAAAAAAATACCGTAGGTATCAAATATGGGTAAAGGTAAAACTAAAGAAAATTCCTTTCTTCCAACCGTGCCGTAGGTACGAAACGTGGGTTTGAACGCCATGTTTTGTACCTACGGCACAAATGCCAATCGTTTATACCTATTGACTACCCATTTTCGGTACCTAAAGGCATCCTTTATAATTAATTAGCTAACCTAAAGGCATCCTTTATAATTAATTAGCTAACCTAAAGGCACCCTTTATAATTAATTAGCTAACCTAAAGGCACTCTTTATAATTAATTAGCTAACCTAAAGGTACCCTTTATAATTAATTAGCTAACCTAAAGGTACCCTTTATAATTAATTAGCTAACCTAAAGGTACCCTTTATAATTAATTAGCTAACCTAAAGGTCAGCATCCTGAACAGAATAAACCTGCCCATTGCGCAGTCGTGCGGTTTCTGTGCTACCAGTTTTCCGATATGGTGATTAAAGTAGAGCAAATTTCCAAAAGGATTTTAACAGAAAAACAATGAAATTTTTACGATTTACTTTTCTATTTTTTGCATTTTTTGAACTACTTGGCGCTATTCGTGCCTTTAATTCGACTCCAGATTCTATTAATGCTCGATTTGGAGGCACATTTATGACTTCGGAAAGTATGCATTTTGTATTTCTTTTTGGCGCGGCTATTTTGTCAC
>CALLVC010000460.1 GCA_938010785.1 uncultured Saprospiraceae bacterium | reverse complement strand
GCTTATTGTGAGCAAAAGGCCGCTACTTCTTGTATTACCTTGATTCAAAAATTTCCAGAAAGAAAAGAAATGGTTCGTGCCTTGGCACCTATCGTCACCGAAGAATGGGGGCATTTTCGATTGGTCTTAGCAGAGTTGGATAAAAGAGGTCTGGAATTAGGCGAACAGCGTAGAGATGAGTACGTCAACAAACTTATGAAATTTAATAAAAAAGGGGGCAGTAGAGAGGACCAATTATTGGAAAAATTGTTGACTTTTGCCTTGATTGAAGCTCGAAGTTGTGAGCGATTTCGCTTATTGTCCCTCCATATTTCAGATGATAGCTTAAAAGAGTTTTACCATAAATTTATGGTCTCTGAAGCGGGCCATTATCATATGTTTATAGATTTAGCCAAATTATACGCTGGTAAGGAAAAAGCACTGGCTCGCTGGCAGGAATACCTCGCCTACGAAAAAGAAATGCTGCCTACTTTGGAGGTGCGTGGGGATAGAATGCATTAGGGTTAGGGCGGAGGGCTTGGGGCAGAGCGCTAAATTCATACATCAGATTTCATAAATCATACATTCATAAATCCATCATGTTATGTGTTAAATGGATTAATGCCTTTAAGGCTAAAAGGTAAGAAATTCATACACCATACATCTGTTTAATTAGGTTTAGTTATTCAAATTACACAGATGTATGATGTATGATGCCTGCCTGCCGGTAGGCGGTAAAATTTATGATTTATGATTTTTTGCCACGCAAGTGCCGCTCCCCTACTCCTTTTCCGCCACCACTCCACCATTCATCAACTCCGCCATCTCCATCAATCGAATCAATTCCGCTCGATACCCATTTTCATCTTTTCCTTTTCCGCTTTTCGCTAATTGAATCGCTTGTGCAAAATTAGCGGTATTTTTATACGCTGATTCTCTGAGCAATAAGCCAAATTCGGCAACAGCCGCAGAAAATTTAAAGTTATTACTTGTCTTCTCTAGAGAGCGTTGACCATCCACTATAGGTTTTTCAATTAACTGACTTTTAGCGCCATCTGGTTTTTTGTACCTTAATTTGATGGTCATCAATTCTTTGGAATCATTTAGTACAACTTTTGGGGTGGTTTGCTCTTGATATTTTAAGGGGTCAATGGACCCTGCAAAATTGCTGTTCACACCCGTTGGGATGACTTCGTATAAGGCGGTGACCGTATGGCCTGCGCCCAATTCTCCTGCATCTTTTTGGTCGTTATTAAAATCTTCTGCAGCTAGCATTCTATTTTCATAGCCAATCAAGCGATAGTTTTGCACCTTCGCAGGATTAAACTCTATTTGTAATTTCACATCTTTGGCGATTGTAAATAAAGTGCCGCCAAATTCATGGACCAATACTTTTTTGGCTTCTAAAATATTGTCAATATAGGCGTGATTGCCATTGCCTTTATTCGCCAACTCTTGCATTTTGTCGTCTTGGTAATTGCCTTCTCCGAAACCTAAAACCGTTAGGAATACACCACTCTTCCGCTCCTTTTCAATTAATTTGACCAATGCATCATTGCTACTTACGCCTACATTAAAATCACCGTCTGTGGCTAGAATGACCCGATTATTACCTTCTTTTACAAAATTCTCTCTGGCAATATTGTAAGCTAATTGAATGCCTGCCCCACCTGCGGTAGAACCACCGGCTTGCAATTTATTAATGGCTTCCTTGATTTTTTGGCGGTCTGTTCCTTTGGTGGCGGGTAAAACCGTTCCTGCTGCGCCTGCATAGACCACGATTGCTACTTTATCTTCCGCTCTCAATTGATTGACCAATAAATTCAAGGAGGATTGTAATAAGGGTAATTTATCCGCAGCTCGCATACTTCCTGACACATCTAATAGAAAAACTAGATTAGAAGGTGGTAATTTATCCATTGCTATTTTCTTGCCTTGCAGGCCAATATGCACCAAACGATGTTGCTCATTCCAAGGGCAATCCCCAATTTCAGTAATGACCTCAAATGGGTCTTCGTTTTTCGGTTGGGGATAATCGTACTCAAAATAATTGAGCATCTCTTCTATGCGCACGGCATCTACTGGTGGCTTTTCTCCATTGTTTAGAAATCGTCGTAGATTGCTATACGAAGCAGCATCTACATCTATAGAAAAAGTGGATAAGGGGTCTTTGGTGACTTGGTGGAATTTGTTTTCTTGGATGGTGGCGTAGGATTCTCGGTTAGGTGCTGTATAGGTTGAAGGGGAAAGGCTAACTCCATCTACTGCGATGATAGGATTTGACTGAGAAATTGTACTCCTTCCTGTAATTTTTATTTCTTCCTTTTTATTTCTATTTTTTCTTTTTTTAGCTTTTGCTCTTCTTCCAACAACATGAATAGATGCTGGCGACTCCTGTACTTTTTCTCGACGCCTAGCAGCACTTACCACTACTTCCTCTAGGAGTACGGATGGTTTTAATTTAAAGGTAAGTTTAGTTCCATGTTCACATTCGACCTCAATTCCATGAAATCCAGCATAAGAAACTTCTAAGGTAAGGACAGAATCAAGATGGGTAGTTAAAGAAAATAGACCATCTAAATCCGTATGAGTCCCAATAGTCGTCCCTTTAACTATTACATTTGCACCAATTAGTGGCAGATTTAGCTCTTCGTCTAAGACCACACCAGAAAAGGTATATTGACTAAAAAGAAAGGTGTTAAAACAAAAAAGGAATAAAAGAGAAAGGTTAAACTTCGTCATAATTTTGGGTGTTTTAAATAATTTAATAAATAAGTTTTCGGCTAATAGATGGATGGAAAGAAAGAATTACATAAATTTGTTAAGAAAAATTTTTCAATCTATTAAGGGTTTGTCGTTTTTATGTTCAAAATTTTTAAAAAAAATCCATCCAATTATTCAGATGCTGAATTGGTCGCTCGTTATCAAAAGACGGGAGATATGGATTTATTAGGCGTTTTGACAGAACGATATACCGCCCTAATTTATGGGGTCTGCTTAAAAGTTTTAAAGCACGAAGCGGAGGCGGAAGATGCCTTTATGGGCGTCTTTGAAAAGTTAACTAAAAAGATACAACAACATGATATTCAAGAGTTTAGACCTTGGCTACATGTATTGACTAGAAACCACTGTTTGGAAATTTTGAGAAAGAAAGGAAAACATTTAACAGTTTCTTATGATAGTGAATTTATGCAATCCGAAGAAGCTGTGCATCCTTTTATGGAAGAAGCAACTAACGGTAAACTAGAAGCCCTATCTGGTTGTTTAGATACTTTAAAAGGAGAACAAAAAAACTGTGTGCAACTTTTCTATTTTGAAGGCAAATCTTATAAGGATATTGCGGAAATAAAAGATATGTCTCTTGGGAAAGTGCGGTCTTATATTCAAAATGGACGCCGAAATTTGAAAAATTGTATTGAAGCGCAGGAGGCGGTGAACAAATTGAATAGTTAAGCAATTGGCAATGGAATAAAATTATAAAGTAAGTACCAAGACAAATATAAAGTTATTGGAGGGTATTAGGAGTTATTGGAGGTTATTTTGGATATTTTGGAAAACTAGTGCTAACAGGAAGGGCTTTCTCATAAAAATGGAACCTCCGAGCAAATGTTGATTTACTGGGACATTCCCGAAATAAATTCGGGACAGGCAGAGTCCCAGCAAATCAAAAAAGGGTTTTAAAGGGTGAGCTAAAAATGGATTTTCTATGAAAATCCATTTTTAGCTCACCCTTTAATCCCCTTTTACAAATTTTGCTCCCG
>CALLVC010000459.1 GCA_938010785.1 uncultured Saprospiraceae bacterium | reverse complement strand
TGTTCTTCTAACATTTCTACTCTATCTAAAGAGCGAGCGATGCCGTTTCTTTGTTTTAGTAATTCTGCGGCTAAATCTGAAGATAGTCTATAAGTATTCAAAAATTCATCATAAGCTTTCAAAGAAGCCTCTTCTCCCCTTTCGCATTCTTCTAATACCGCTTCTTCGTCGCTAAAAGCTAAGGCACTTTTAAAATCAATCCATGCTCTGTGTGCTTTGCCAACTAAGCTACCTTCAGATATTGGTGTTCCTCCTAGTTTAATGATTTCATTTTTTAGCGCATCAGCGTACTGAAATCTTTGTTGAGACCTTGCTCCAAAAAAAGTTTTTAGTCGAGGAACATCTGTGTTTCCTTTGGCATTTTTGTAGCCTTTTTCTGCATCGAGCGTTTTTTCTAACAGGCCATTTAGCCCTTCGATTACTGCTTTTACGTCAGTCATGTTTTTAATTTTTTATGCATAATCTGTATTTAATAATGAATACTGCTTCAATTGAACAGATTACTGCTAGGTTAATAATGAATAATTTTGAACTTCCGCTTTTTTGCAACAGGTATAGCAGTATCTCAACTACTTTGAGTAGAGGATATAGGTATAACCAGTGATTTTATAAAAGCGGTATAGTTTAATAGAACAGTGGCTTATCAGATTGCCAACTATTTTATTGAAGCATCTCTAAAACGGGTTAGAAGTGTCGATGTTCAATTGGTAGAAAATATTTTTCTAATTAGTAATAATCTAACAAAATATTATTTACTCCTACCCTTTTCAAATTAACCCAATCGGAACAAATTTTAATTTTTTTTTCGAAAAAAAAGTGAACATTTAAGACACTCGCCCTTTCTAGAAATAAACGCCGATTAAATATTTAATCAAAGCACAAGTAGGTATTTTATCAAATAGATGAATGTCTTTAAAGAATCGCCTTACTACATGAAAGAAATATGAAATTTGAAATTGAGAAATATAATGCACATGGAATCATCAAGGATATTGCCCGAACCTTGGGGACTAAATCTCGAACGGATTGCCTCGAAGAGATAATAGAATTACCCAAAGAGTACGGTACAGGTAAAATTGTAGGTTTTAGTTTTAGTGATGGCATTAGTTTATTAATCTTTAATTGTACACTAAAAAAGGACTGGACGTTGGTTTTTGAGAACGATGCGCCTGCTCCGTTGCAATTTAATTTTAGTATAAAGGGAAATATCAAACACTTTTTTAATAGAAAAAGTATTCAGTATCAATTAAACCCATTGCAAGGAACAATTACCGCACATCCTGCTGGTAGTTCTCAAACTTTTCAATTACCCCACAACACTGAAATATTATTTAATAGTTTACTAATCGACCGAAAGAAATATAGAAAAAAGATAGAGTGCATACTAGACCAAATGCCTAAGAGTTTGACCAATATTTTTACAGATGTAGCAGCTAAAAATTCTTTCTTTTATCAAAGTAATTATAGCTTGTCTATTGCAGGTTGTATTAAGAAAATCACAGAAGATAAAAATGAGGGACTCGTCAGAAGTACTTTTTTAGAGGGAAAGGCGCTAGAATTATTTTCTAAGCAGATAAAACAATATCAGGATGACTTGAATTCTCCGGGAAGACAAGTCATGCTACGAAAGTACGATTTGGAAAAAATTAGAATGGCTAAGAATATATTAGTTAAAGAACTAGTAAATCCTCCGATTATAGAAGAACTAGCTAAAAGAGTCGGGATTAATCGTCAAAAACTCAAAATGGGCTTTAAAAAAGTCTATGATAAAACCATTAACAATTACGTAAGAGCAGAACGAATGGAAATGGCTTCTATACTTTTACTGCACGGAATGTCTGTTAGACAAACTGCTTCAGAGGTTGGATATTCAAATCAGAGCCATTTTGCCAAACGATTTCGAGAACGATATGGCATTTTGCCTAAAGACTATTTAAAGACAATTCGCTCTAAAATACCTGATTAGCAGTTGATTATAATATTAAATTAAATTGAAAGAGGTATTCTTAAAAATAAAAGTGTCACGGATTTGTCAGCTAGTGGTTTCCGATTGGGTTAAGTTTAATTCCAAATGGGTGAGAAAAATAGGTAGAAACCGTCGTACTTTTGTACAATCATTTTAATTAGTGATTGCTTAGAGCCCACCTCATTAAAACATATTCAAGAGTCAAGGGGTTGCCCCTTCAAACTCTTGAAATGTAATTCGAATTTACTTCTTTAAACAAGAAAATCATTTTAGTAAACTAAGAATAGATGCTTCTACATTGTTATAATGTAAGTAGTCTATATAGATACACTAGGGACCATTAAGAACCTTAATGGGGCTCTTTACACGGCAGCTTAGTTCCTTTGGGGACGGCTGTCGTTTTATTTTCTACAGTATACTCTATTTAAATTAGTGGTCGAATAAAATTAGAAAGTATCACCTCCCAAAAAGTTCAATCAATTCTGTGAAAAAATAATTTTTTTAACAAATCCGCTGATTGAATTTATTCCGTTTTATTTTTTTTGCACTCATTTCTTTTAAGATTTCCGTTGTTAACAGACCGAATTTACAAAAAAAGAAGGTCCGTTCATTTTATTTCTTGGTTCTTTGACAATTTTTGCAAAAGATACTTTATTAGTCTCATCGGACGGCGAAGCCATCCGACGAGACGGTCGTTCCCGTCGGATGACTTCGTCGTCCGACGGGAACAATGCAAAAATTGTCAAAGAGCCTATTTCTTTTCTTTTTATCTGCCAATAAAATCCAAATACATATTTCAAACCGTACATGTAAAGCATTAACTCAAACAACTCTTACAGAGTTGGTAAGTTTTAATGAGGCTCTTTGCACAACGGCTGTCTTTTTAGGATGGCTGTTGTTTTTTTATTGAACATATCAAGTGTTTATCCTTTTTATAAAAAAGCAGCAGTAAAGCATACAATCTACGCTGCCTAGGGAAATAGCAAATGTGTAGTTTTTATTGAAGTACTCCTTATTCCCTTACCATTTAAAGTTTTATTCTAAGAGTATGTCACCTATCTGTGATAGGACGATTTAATGCCAATGTTCGAATAAAACCCTAACCTAAAATTTAAAAAAATGAAGTTATTAATTTCTCTTTTACTAAACGGATTATTAGTTTTTGCTGCCTCAGCTATGTTATCAGGTGTGCACGTTGAAGGATTTGTTACCGCAATTATTGTAGCTATTTTGTTATGTATAGCTAATTCTTTCATCAAACCCATTTTAACCTTTTTTACCTTACCAATTACTATTCTGACACTTGGATTATTCCTTATTGTCATCAATGGAGCCATGGTATTGTTAGTAGATGGTTTAATGAGTGGTTTTAATGTTGATGGCTTACTTTGGGCAATTGGATTCTCATTTGTCCTTTCGATACTTAATACGATACTTGGAGTATCGGGTGCAAATAACAATACACGCTTAGCTTAAAAGTAATAAAGAAATAAGCTCTTTTTTAGTCATAATAGCATTAATGATGTTAGCCAATTATGCCAAGTATTGAGAAAGTTATTTATAGTTATTGAATGTTATTAAAGTTATTTTGGGTGTTTTGTTAAGCATTTTATTCTTAGTCTGTTTATGGAAAAATCCTCTTTGATAGTAATCGATTCCGACTTTGACGACAATAACTGCTAATTTCTTCAAATAACTTTTAATAACCAATATTACTATTCCTTAATTATTAACCTTAAAATTTGAATTAGTATGAAAAACTTAAATTTCGTATTCGTAGCCATTTTGTCCTTGTTCACCTTATTTGCTTGTGAGGAAAATACGAACGCCGAAACAGTTAAAGCAGAAATCAAAGAAACTGCTGACCAAGTAGAAACTGCCTTTGACAGGGAAAGTACAGAATTAAAAATCGAACTAGAAAGAGCAAAAACTAAAGTCGATGAAAGAATCGCAGATTTGAAAGTAAAATGGGCTGCTGAAACTGGAGAAGCTAAAACGGAGCTAGACCAGGAATTAGATAAACTAAGATACCACCAAGACAAATTAGCAAATGACTTGAATCATCTTGGAGATAAAATCGAAAATGGATGGGACGAGTTTAAAGTAAATGCTAAAAAAACCTTAGAAAAGGTAGACGAAGACTTAGAAGAAATCAATGAATCCTTGTAATAACTAGATTTTATTCAATGGGCAGGACATTATTTACCTAATTTCCTGCCTTTTTTATTATCTCCTAAATTATACAGATGAATACTTTAATTAACGACCTGTGGATAAATGTTCAGTCTTACTCTGGTAGTTTGATTGCCTTATTGCCTAAAATACTAGTTGCCTCTCTTGTCTTTGCATTACTTTATTTCTTTGCTAACCGCAGTCGAAACTTTGTCAAACGTCGGCTGAATCGTCGAATGGATGACCCGCTATTGGCTACCTTCTTAAGTCGAGTTGTCAAAATAGCTTTGGTGATTATTGCAGGATTGATAGCCTTACAGATTTTAGGTCTAGCAGGAATGGCCGCAGGAATTGTAACGGGGGCCAGTGTGAGTGCAATAGTTATCGGTTTTGCCTTTAAAGACATTGGCGAAAACTTCTTAGCAGGCATTATGCTAGCCTTTAATCGCCCATTTAGAGTTGGAGACATTGTGGAGCTAGACGGACATAAAGGGACGGTAGTAGCGCTTAATTTGCGAAATGCACGTATCAAAACGTTTGATGGAAAAGATATCTTCATTCCTAATGCCAATGTGATTAAAAATCCAGTAGTCAACTATACGATGGATGGCTTCTTACGCTATGATTTTACGATTGGTTTAGACTATGGTTCAGATGTCAACAAAGCTATTCAAATCATTTTGGAGGCAATGAAGCAAGTTCCCAATGTGTTACAAACAGATAAAGAAACAACAGTCGCTGTTAGTAATTTGGGAGCAAGTGCTTTAGAACTTACGGTTTATTATTGGTTAGATACTTTTGATTCAAATGTTTCGGCTGGTAAGGTGAAAACGCTTGCAGTAGATAAGACTTTACAGGCACTGGATAAAGCAGGTTTTTATTTACCAGGAGACATTTTGGAAATGAAAAACTATAAGGATGAAAACCTAACCATGAAGACACCAACTAATAAGAATGGACAGCTTGTTGCTTAATTAGGTCCAAATTGAACAAATAGTGACTTTAGCCTTTCTACCTATAAATACAATATTTACGACTGTATCCATACTGAAGTTAAAATTACTATCAATACATAATTTTTATCTTCCAAATTTACTGATTAGTCATCACTAATTAAATAGCCTTTGTAATGGGGCAAGCGAACAGTCTATTCTTTAATTTTAAAAACTAATAATATGAAAAACCATTCTTTAATTTCAAAAATTGCCCTTGCTACTTGTTTATTATTCACCACCACTTTGGCTCAAGCACAATTAGATATTGATATTGATTTGGGCAAGGCGAAGTGGTATGAAGACCCTAAGATTTGGATTGGGGTTGCTATTTTTCTGGTAGTGCTTGCTTTTATTGCTAGAGGTAAAAAAGCATAAGTTTTGAAGTAGACGGTAGAGAAGTGATGGGGATTTCTCCCAAATCACCTATTTTCTTAAAAATGATAGATATGGAAAAAGGCGATAGCTTTCAATTGAGAGACATTGCTTACACCATTGAGGATATATTTTAAGAACTGTGTGTCTCTAGTGTAATTTTGACATCGTCATAGTTAGCAAGGCGACTATTTTTTGGTCGCCTTGTGTGTTTACTTCTAAGAACCTAAAATAAAAATAATGAAAATACTTCCTTACACTATTATTTTAAGCCTACTTTTTTTAATGACTGCTGCTTGTACAAATGCACAAGTATCCGATGTCGAGAGGGAAAAAATGGAAACGAAGTTTAAAGCAAAATACCCCAATGCGAAAAAAGTATCTTGGGCAAAAGATTCCAATGGTAACTATGAAGCTCAGTTTGAACAGAACGATGAAAAATATCGAGCAGACTTCTCCCCTACTGGTGACTGGATAGAAACGGAGAATAACATTAAGTTTAAGCACTTACCCAAAACTGTCCAAGAAGCTATTGAGAGGGATTTTGACAAAGATGATATCGAAGAGATAGAACAAGTTAATCATTATCAAAAAGGTATTTTCTATGATGTAGAGTTTGATGCAAAGGGTAGCAAAAAAATAGATATAGAGTTTAATGGCCTCGGTAAAATCATTGGAAAAGAGCAAAAAAAATAAAAACAACAAGGATTTTGATTGAACAAATAGCATCTTCATCCTTTTTATTATAAATACCTGATAATCAATTTATTATAAATAAAAATTGCAAATTCTAAATGTACCGACGAACCTGCCCGCTACGCATTCAGGCGGGCAGGTTCGTCGATACTTTAAGCCAACCTATTGAGAATTTACTAAAAATTATTTAATACTTTAAATTATTATTCTAACCTTTAAAAATTAAAAAAATGTTACGTTACGCAGTTATTTTCTTTATCGTTGCTTTGATTGCTGGTGCTTTAGGCTTTGGTGGAATCGCTGGAGCTGCAGCAGGAATCGCTAAGATTGTATTTTACATTTTTCTTGTTTTATTGCTTTTTTCTTTAGTATCTAATTTGTTGAAGAAAGCATAATAGCTTGAAACAGTCCGTTAAACAAACCCAAAAAAAGCCCCGATAACTTACTTTTATCGGGGCTTTTTTCTTAGAGTGTCTCTACAATTCAATCTCTAGTCGAACCTCTTCTCTCAATTTAATTAAGATTTGCTTATCCGCTTTCGGTACTTTCATGAAAGTAGTTACAAAGGTGTCTCCATACAAAATAACTTTTTGATACATCCAAGCATCTTTAGTTTGGATTGTAAATTCGTACTCATTGTCTTCCATTGATACACTACCCTTTTCTAATTGCGAGCTTTGGATTCCAAGTTCATCTATTGCTGTCGCAAATAATTCTTCGATATTTTCATTAAAAACATTAAAGGTGCCATAAATATTTACAATAGTTTGTCCCGCTTTATCATTTAATAAAATACCATCACTATTGTCTCCATTTTCTGCTTTGGCTACAATATCTGAAGGATAACTAATACAAAAACCATAGCGCTTGTTACAATAATTTTTTGTAATAAAGGTGATTTTTTCATGACTTGGGCTGTAACCCTGAATGACTATAATAAATGGTAGAGCGATAATGATAAGTAAGTTGTAAAAGATTTTCATATTGCTAAGTATTAAAATTTATGGAGGTCGCCAACTTTTCTAAGACCGTTAAATCTGTCTCGTTTTTGATAAATATTTTAGCGTCCGTCATTAAGGTTTTTATTTCTTTTTTTATGGTGCTATAATAGGTTTTATTGACTGCCTTTTCTCTAGCGAGGTATTTGAGCATTAGCAATAATTTATGGGAAATGATAACGTCATGCTTGCAATATTGGCGCAGGGAGGCTAACATATTGTATAGCAATTGGTCAAAATCAACGGTGGTTTGTACTAAGCGTAATTGATTAGTTTCTCCAGTATATAGTTCAATGTCTTCTAACTGCATTCTGCCAGCTATAAGCTCCGTTAAATAATCAATAGCATTGATAGCCGTGCCCGGGTCATTGATGCCTGGAGACATTGCTTTGACAGCTATTTCTGTAATTTGCTTGATACCAAAAACAAAGTTTTCATCTCCAATAGGATTACCAGAATATTGTAGACAGGATAATACTTTTTTAGCGTCTTCAGGATTTAGTTTACTTTTGCTTTTTAATATTGGAACACTCTTCAAAATGAAGAGTCCTTTAATAGGTAATACTTCAAAAACGGTTTTTAACTCATCTGCTAGTTCAATAATCGTTGATGTAGAGACTCCCTGAAAGTAACCATTTTCCGTTCCATATATCTTGTACCAATCATCAGTATCAGGATAAGCTATTTTCTCTTTTTCTTGCTCTTCTTTCTCCAGTTGATTCAGCCTTTTTTTTGTTCTATTAAAAATTCTTTTTAAAATAAAATTAATCTGTATTTCTTGGGAAATAGAATGAATGAAATAAACGAACATACCAAGACAAGTAATGCCAAATGCTATCCCTAATAGCGATGCTGCTCCTGGTAGCGTGTAGGCATCTCCATTAGGAGTAATAGCTATCAAAATAAGAATGGTGTAGACAATCGTTCCTAGGTAGAACCCTAGTACAATTTGATGTCTTTTATTGGAAATTAATTCTGGTAACAATCGAGGGGAGTAATTAGAAGACGCTTGATTCAATATCAACATGACCATTGAAAAACTAAAAACCATCAAGGATAATAAGCCCCCAATGAACGTGCTCAAAATCGTTCGAGCAGTATCTGCATTATTAATTACTAAAAAAGGTGCCTTATCCAGTAAGTAACTAGTCAGCCCATTGTTTTCTAATGTTAAAGCGATAATCGCCAACAGAAAAAATCCAAAGGTGATGACCGTTGGATAAAAAGCAATACTCGATAAAATTGCCCGATAAATAGAAAGAAAATAGTTTTTTAGTTTTACCATAATTGTTTTTGAAGATGCAGCAATCAACTCTTCTGTATTGAGAAGCTGATTGCTGCTATCTATTTACAAGCTATCAATCCATTCTTTCACTTGTTGTTTTGTCTTGCCTGTCTTTTGCTGTATGATACCTAATAACTGGTCTTCTTGACCTTCTTGATAAGTTAACTCATCGTCCGTTAATTCAGCATATTCTTCTTTGATTTTGCCTTTTAATTCATTCCAGTTGCCTTTTAGGCGGTCCATAAATGCACTCATAATTTTTTAATTTTTAGAGAAAAAGCTAATAACTTTTTCGTAGGTTAATAATGATTTGACTTGTTTCAATCACAAGTTTATAGGGAGCAAAGTATAGTGTTTTATCACTTAATTACTCATTCATATCGGCTAATGGTTGGTCGGGGGCATCGGAAGCATCCATATTTTCTTTCTGCTTCTTTTTGTCATTTATATCGTATACTTTCCCCTCTTTTTGCTGCTTCTTTTTAGAAGATTTTGTACTATTTTTAGGTGTATCCATTGTAAATTTGATTAGTGATATTTTCTGAATATAACGTTTTGCGGTGATAATAGACTTTAACCCCATTAGGGGCTGTATATCGGTAGAGATTTTATGTTTTGTAGATGTTTATTATTGATTGTTAACTCTGTCTAATTTGGTATTTACTTTCTTTAAAGTATTTTTTTTATCTCCCAAAGCTTCCATGCTTTGTTCTAATTTTACTTTAGTAGAGGCAATCTTTCTTTCCAACTCTTCATTCTCTTTTTGGAGTTTAGCAATCTTATCTTTGTTTTTGTCCAACTTCTTGCGCATATCGTCTCGGTCATCCTCCAAGTCAACAACTTCATCTTTCTGGTCTTCTACAATATCTTGGTAATAATTGGGTAGCAACTTATTTAAAAAGTCAACCGTCAAATCTTTCATTGCATGATACTCCGTCCAAGTCATTGTTGGAGTAATCTGTTTGTTATATCCGATTTGTCCAAAGACATACATGTTCGTTTGACTACCGTTTTCAGAAACTTTGACAAATAATTCCATTGGTTGAGAGGAGATTGGAGCAATAACCGTTGATTCAGTATACACCACTTCTTTGTTTTTTAAAAAGCCAATACCTTCGACTTCGACCTTATACTGGTCGTCCATAAAATCCTTAAAAGATTTTTTTATTTCCTTAGCATCTGGCGCAATTGTTACCTTGACAGCACTTCTTTCTTTTCCTTCGTGGATTATCGTTTCATTCGAAACGTTTAATATTTGCGCGCTCAAAACAGTGGTGCTTATTAGAAATACCCCTAAAAGGGCTTGCTTAATTATTTTGTTAGACATAATTTTTTAATTTAAAATTCAGAAAATAGATGGTAAGCAGGCACAGAAACTACTTTGCTGTAAGTAGTTGTTTTACAGTTGTCTATCTCACGGGCCATCGAAAATATAGGGTGTTTAAAATTTTGATTATTAAGTATCTAGTGTTTTTTCTAGTGCGTTATATAAAGCCAATACTACATCTATTTGTTGGCTTATTTGAGTAGCGTCTTCTTGAACAATGAGTAGATGCTTATAAATTTGTTCATGCTGTGTTTGAATTTCTTTGGCACCTATTGCAGCATTTTCATGCTTTTGAAGATATGCTTTGTTTTGAGCAATAATTTCTTCATGCTTTTTCAAAATACCTTTATATTCCGCAATCATGGTTTGATGCTTTTTAACTCGGCGTAATACCTCTGTATCTGGTGCTTCTGAGTTCCACACTGCATCTGCAAATTCTTCGTTTTCTGATGCAAAATCATTGATACTAGTTTTTAAGTTTTCATAAATTTCTTCTGTGGATTCACTCCAGGCAACAGCTTCTAAATGTTCAGGGCTGCTACTGTCATGCTGATTACAAGACATAAAAATACTGGTTGCTGCTACTACGCAGCACACTATTAATTGGACGGCTTTCATAATTTTGAAGTTGTACGTTTAAGAGATAATAGCAATTTTATTTTTTCAATAATACTAAATCATTGCTATTTATTATAAAACGGACGAGTATTAGCTATGTTCAATCTTAGGTAGCTTTAAACGGTTGTTTTTTTCTTTTTGAAAAAATTCCAGAATCGGAAACGGTCACTATCATATTTTTCTTCAAATATCTCTTCATTTCCATAAATGTCACTACTAAGCAGCACACTAAGCGGCTTTAAAAAATCAATTTGCGACATCATCACTCGTAATACGGCGATAGTCGGTAAGGCCAATATAAGCCCCGCTACCCCCCAAATAAAGCCTCCTGTAACCATTGATAAAATTGCGGCCAATGGATTTACTTTTACTGAGGAGCCTACTATTTTAGGCGTGATAATATTTCCTTCTAAGGTTTGAACTATGGCAAATAACAAAACTACCAAAGCCGGTTGCAAGTAATTGTCTGCGGTAGCCATCGAAAAAGCAAAAGGTAAAAAGCCACCAATGAAAGTACCAACGTAAGGTATAATCGCTAGAAAAGCAGCCAAGAATCCCCAAAAGAAAGCATACTCAATACCAATTAGAAAAAGTCCAAAACTGTTGAACACACCTAGGATGAGCATGACAGTGCCCATGCCAGAAAGGTATTTTTGTACAACACCTTGTATCTTCGATAATACTTTTTCTGTGGAGGTTCTTTTATCCTCACTAACCTGAATAAGTATAAAGTTTTTAATAGAAGTGCGGTACAATAACAAAAAGAAAGTATAGAGTAAGCAAAGTAGCAAACTAGTTAAAAAAGCAGTAGAGGAACTAATACTTGAACCTACAAAGGCTAGTGGTGCATCCATAAGTTTAGAGGCATTTTTACTTATCCATTCTTTACTGTTAGTACCAGAAAGACCAACTTGGCGATTGACCCAAAGGAAAGCATTATTAACGCCTTCTTCTAATCGTTTTCCAATAGCTGGTAGGTCTGTTACAACTTCCATGAACTGCATTGCAAACAAAACAATCAATGCAGTGAGTGGTATCAGGACTACAAAGAATGAGAGAAAAGCAGCAATTCCTCTATTGGTTATTTTTTGCTCCATTTTATCGCAAATTGGCTTTAATAAAAAAGCAAAAAAACCTGCAAATACAAAAGGGATGATAAGGCTTTTAGCGATTACGCTCAAGTAAGTCAAAATCGCTGCGATAATGAGCAAGTAGGCTATTTTTTGTAAGCTTAGGGTATATTTCATTCGTAGTTTAACTGGCGGTGGACTCGACCGCACGTGACTTTATTTTTGCCTTATTCATAAATTCTATTAATTGCATATCCGCATATTCTTTGAAAGGAGAGATAATCAATCCTTTGGTCTTGTCTTCACATTCTAGAGCAAGAATAAGTGCAGTTTGCCGACTCATGATTTTATGTTGAAATCTATGATATTCAACAATTTTGACAGATTTAGGTAGATATTTTTTTTTATCTTTTCTATTGATTAAGACATTATCTTTAAGGTCAAATATTTGGGTGAAACCTTTTTTTACAAATGCTTTTTTAGCTTTTTTTAGGTTTTCATATTTATTAAGTTTCATGGTTTTATTTTTTATACTTAAATAGTAAATGGGCGTATATTACCCGTTATAATCTCTTCGAGATTTTAAATACTGCAAGGCAATAAGAGTGAATACCAGACCAGCTACCAATACTTCTAAGAAAATAGCTCCACTAATCATTAATAAAGTAGGAAAACTTGCTGCTTCAATCCCATATTTTGAAAATACCAAACTTGAACCTGAAATGAAGGTAATTGCGTTGATGGCGACTAAGGTTGCTCCTGTAAATAAGGTTATCTGGGCGGCAAAGGACATTCCCTTTCTAAATGTTGTTCCTTTTTTCAAAAATTGGTCGTAGTCTCTTAACCCGATTGTGAGGATAATACCAAGCAGACCGTATCCTAAATATTTGTAGCCAATACCATTTTCCATTCCTAAAGATTGAAGGATAAAGAAAAAGACTGCTATTAGTCCCCCTGAAATGATACCGTATTTAAGAGTACTACTGAAAAAAGGGTAACTAGTATTTTTATAGGCAGTATTATCAGAACTATAAGAGGGAGAATTAGATGTTAATTGATTCATTTTATATATTTAATTTGTGACTGTTAGGGTTGGGTTGCTGAATAGTAACCTTAATTTTTTACCGTTTCCTCTGGCTTGTCGGAGGGATGGGACAAAGGACCTTTCACCTTACTTGTAGGATGAAAGGTCTTTTTTTGATTTACCAGACATGGTCAAAAACATTATTATCTGCCGCCCAAGCATCTAGCATCCAAGAAGATTTTTCCATATTTTCTAAAAAGCTTCCTACCATATCAACGGTTCCTTCATCCCCTGATTTTGATGCTGACTTAATTATCTTTCTGAAATTAGAAATCAAAATTTTATGATTCTCTAAGAGGCTTTTAACCATTTCTCGGTCCTTGAGTTTGCCGTGATTTTCTTTTATTTCTGCACTTTCCAAATACGCTGCCATAGTACTCATCGGGCGATGACGAAGGGTCAAAATTCTCTCCGCAATTTCGTCTATCTTCACTCTAGCATCGTTGTATAATTCTTCAAATTTTGCGTGTAACTCAAAGAAATTCTCTCCTTTAATGTTCCAGTGGAAATTTCGAAGATTTTGGTAGTAAATATGATAATTAGCCAATAATTGGTTTAAATTTTTTACGGTAGTTTCAACTTTATTTTTATCAAATCCTAAGTAATTCATTGTTGTATTTTTTTGAATGTGTGGAATAATTTTTGGTTGCTGATTTTTCATATCATTTTTATTAAGTGATTGTCTTTTTTTATTCAGTCCGAAAAGGAGGCATCCAATGCTGATAAAGAATTGAATACCTCTAATAAACCCGACTGTTAATTCTTATTAATACCTGTATATGGCATTCAGGACACTTACACTATGTGGCATCTCCGCTTTACTAGTTGTATATACTTGACCACCTTGTAGGTAAGTAGCAATTGCCGCAAAATTTATTAAGCAGGAATTGACTTTATTTTGTTCTTTTTGTAAAGCTATTTTGTTGGTATCTGGAAGATAAGTACCCCAGTAAGTAGATGTATCTTTATCGACAAAGAGCGTATCTACTTTTCCGTTTAAAGCTGCAGGCACAATACTATCAATAGATAGGGATGCTTTTTCATTAGGTAATAGTTCTTTAAAGCTATTGTACTGTGTTTCAAAGTTTTCTTTCATCAAAGGTGCTAATAGTTTCCATGCTTTTTCATGTAATAAAACGGGACCATCTGCTTCAACATTACCACTAATATGTGGCTCAACAATATTGCTATAATTGGAGATTGATTTGTACATTGGAATAAGGTAATCTACCCCAGCTATAATCATCGGTACTTTTTCATCATGTAGCATTTTCATTAATCCTGCATCGACCATACGGAAATAATCAACTATTCTGTCGGTTTTGCCGTCTTTTTCCCCACCTTGTCCATGAAATACAGGGGAACTTCCTCCACTATGAGCTTGGAGGCCTGCGGGATATGCTATATCAATTGCTGCCATACTTGCTTCCAAACTCTCTGGCACTAAATCTTCGATAATGACTGGGGTAATACTATGTTGCTCCCCTTCAAAAAATCGAATTTCATTTTGGCTTAAAGCCAATAAGAAAAATCGACTCTGATTGGTTATGACAGGTAGCATTGGTCTTAAATAAAATACACTACCAACGTAATTAAATAACTTGAAATCAACTGGCATTGTATAATATTCAAAAACCTCTTCGCTGATAAAAATAGCTAATCCATCTGATTGGTAAGTCCAAAATTCATCTTTGTCTAACAATTCGTATGCTTTTGCGAGATAAGCCATTGCATCGTTTTTAGACATTGTATGCTCTTGTATTTTTTCATCCATTAATTTTTCTACGACCTCACTTAGCTGGTTCTTAAAGCGTATTTTAGCAGCTTGTCCGTCCCCTGCTCTATCGGTCGGAAGAAAAATAGAAATTTTATTATTTTCAGTAGAATGTATTTGAGCTAATTGCTCGAATTTTTTATGATTAAATTTCATTTATAATGTTTTAATTAATTCAAAAATTTATTAGTTCAAACGGGTATGACTAACCTGTTGATTGAGGAATTTTTAGAATTCCAATAAGCGTATGATTGTTAAAGTTAAAGGACGGAGCGTCCTAGAAGACAAGGACAGGAATTTTAGACTTTAGAATCAATCTTTTAGTGTTATCTCGACTTGTCAAACGCTCAAGGAATGATTTGTCCCTATTCGGAAAAGCAAAAATATCTGCCGCGTATTTCTTTGTATTTTGATGAATGGCTGTTTCTATATCATGGTCAGACATATTCAAAAAGACTAATTTGTCATAATTCAATGTTTTAAGTATGATGCTCTTTTTTAATGCCAATTCTTTGTCTGCTAATTCTTTGTTATCTCCAAAATAATAAACCAAATTAAGATTGGCCTTATGGGCATAAGTATCAGCTATTTTTTTGAGGAAATGAATTTCATTGATTACTTCTTCAATCGGCTTATCTCTCTCCAACAGATAGTTGATGTCTGTTATTTCAGAATAGGTTGTTCCATCTGGTAAGAGTAAAACAGGACAATCTGTTTGCTCTGCCAATTTTGTCTCAGGTGTTCCGAATAATTCGTTGATTAGATTAAAATCACTCTTTATCATTTGGATGACTAGTGCAGGTTGATGTGTTGCTATTTCATCAATTAAATACATCTCTTTTGCACCCTTCCAAACAGGAACAGGGTCAGTCACTAATTTAGCTCTCGTCAAATGCCATTCCTTAGATAGTTCCTTGTAAAGCTTAGCTAACTTTCGTTTTGCGGCTTCTACTTTTTCGGTGTTGTCAATTTTTTGGATGACGGCGCTACCCGGTGTTATATATTCTTGAGGTACTACCACAGACTTAAAATGAGCATCAAACAGCAATAGGTTTGCATCTAAGTTCTTAGCAGTATAGACTCCATATTTTAATAATTCACGGTTTGGATTGAACACGTCAATCGACAATAATATTGTATTTTTCATATCAGGTGATTTATTCTATAAAGGATGAAAGCTGGATTTGTTCAATGTAATTTGACCAGTTTATATGGCAATATCTTCAATTTGAGGCTTCTGTTTAAGAATAGGGGCTTCAGAAATTAAAGCCAACCCAAAAGTTAAAACACCAAGTCTTCCAATAAACATGAGTGAGGAAATGATGATTTTACTCCAATCAGACAGTGCGGCAGTAATACCTGTAGATATACCAACGGTACTTAAGGCCGACACCACTTCAAATAATAGCTGATTGAGTGTGAAATTATGACCATCAATGGTTAATACTAACCATGTACCGATAATGACAATAAATGAATAAAAAATGGCAGAGGCTACTGCTAAATAAATATTTGACGCTGGAATCTCTTTTTGAAAGAAAGTAATTTTTTTTCTTCTTTTTAAAATGGCTATCAATACCGCTACCAAAGTGGTTATAGAAGTTGTTTTGATACCGCCTCCCGTACCCGCAGGAGATGCCCCAATTATCATTATGATAATGAGGATAAAAGTACTAGCTGTACTTAGCGCACCAATATCGTAATTATTAAACCCCACGGTAGTATGGGCTGAAATGCTTTGAAAAACCGCCTGCGAAAAACCATCCCACCCCATTTTACCTAGTGTTGCATCTGAAAAATAAATAAGTACGGCGGCAGTTACCCAAAGGAAAAAAGTACTCACAATGATAACTTTTGAGGTAAGCGTAATATGGCTTCTTTTTCCAAGAAAGCGCAACCAAAAATCTAATAAGACAATAAATCCAATCGAGCCTAATAATGACAAAACCAAAATTGTGTTGGTAATTAAAGCACTGTCCTTAAACGTGCTCAAAGAAGTGTTAAATAAACTAAATCCTGCCGTACAGAAAGCAGAGACACTATGAAAAATAGCGTACCAAAAAGGTTGGTCTATCCCTTCTGATTTGAATCCATAATACAAAAGAATGGTACCTATAAACTCAATTAAAATGGTAAAAATAAAAACGCTATAAATAAAAGTAATCAGCGGATATTTCTGTGGTAAATTAAATTCTAGCCTTAGTAACCTTGCAGAAAGGTTAGGTAAATGTCTAGTTTGTTTCAGTATAATAAAAGAACTCAATGCCATGTAACCGATTCCCCCTAATTGAATAAAAATCAGACTCATTACTTGTCCCAAAATGCTATAAGTTGTTGCAAAATCTGCGGGAGCCAATCCTGTGGTGCTGACAATTGAAATAGAAAAAAATAAATGATTGACTGTTGAGGTGCCTTCTTTTTGGCAAATGGGCAGCATTAAAAAAAAGAAGCAAAAGGCAGTTAATATAAAATAGCCCTTTATTAATAAATGTACGATGGACTTGTCATCCGTCTTTTGGGAAAGTAGCCAAACTTTTAAATTTTTCATTTATCGGGTATTATACTAATTGTTTTTTGTTATAAAGAAGAAGGTTGGTCTTTGTTCAATGTAATCTAAGTGACCATTCACGTAGAATAGTTTTTTGATGCTTTATGACTCAAAAAAATAAGCTATCGAAATCCAAAATTATAAGTCAAACCGTAGATATATCAGACAACTTAAAAAACAAGAAATTAAAAAAAAATAAGCTATCGAAATCCAAAATTATAAGTCAAACCGTAGATATATCAGACAACTTAAAAAACAAGAAATTAAAAAAAAATAGGCTATCGAAATCCAAAATTATAAGTCAAACCGTAGATATAATGAACAAAAAAAAATTAGAAAACATTTTTATTAATTAACAGAGTACAAAATTTATTGAAAGGAAACACCTTAGATGCAGAAATAAGAACTAGATTATACAAATAATCCCCTTATCCGTATTTTCCGTCCAATTCCCGACTTTGTCCTCATAAAAAAATTACAACATGAAAAAGTTAGCAATTTTCCTGCTAAGTGCAGGAGCAATGATTTTATTTGCCTTATCCATCACTTCTGCCGACCATATTGATGCCCCTGCGGTAACAGGTACTACTATGGACATCACTGATTACTTTGCCTTCGAAAGTCCAGCCAATAATAATAACATGGTATTTGTGGCAAATTTACAAGGTTTATTAAGCCCAACAGCTACTGGTGCTGCTGCTTTCGATGAAGGTACTTTAATTGAGTTTAACATTGATAGCGATGGAGACTTAAGAGAAGATATGATAATTCAGGCTATCCCAAGAGACGGAAAAATGATTGTTTTTGGCCCAACTCCTGCTACCTCTATCGGTGCGCTTAGTACGATTGAAACAGGTGCAACTAGAGTAGAGGTGGACATTACAAGCTATGGTGAAACCGCAGAAATCACGAATGAAGGTGGGATAACGGTATTCGCAGGCCCAAGAGATGACCCATTTTTCTTTGACTTAGGTGCTTATCAAGCCGTTTTAGGTGGTACAGCAACAGGTTTTAGCAATCCAGGAACAGATACTTTTGCAGGCACCAACGTCTTATCATTAGTCATAGAGGTTCCCAAATCTATGTTGGGCAATGCAGCTACCCTAAATACTTGGGTGGCGACTAAAATAAAAAGGTAAGCAAGATGGTTCTGATTGTTTTAAATATACATTAGTATAGTAATAACCAACGATTAGACAATCTTATCCAATTTTCAAAAAATAAATTTTAAAAAAATCAGTCATGGATAGGGTATTATTACCTCCCTACCCTACCCATGCCTAAAAAATAAATAAATCATGAAATACCGAAATTTTTTAAGCCTTTTGGCTATCGCTTTTTGTTTCTTATTTGTTGCTTGTGGCGACGATTCTGCTACCGAAGTAGAGGTGGACTTTGACTTTTCAGGCGAATACACATTATCTGACCAAATGGCAAGACCAGCTATCAATACCGTTTTTGTAGCAGCTGAAAATAAAGATGATTTTAATACGACCATTCCTGCAGACCAAGGTGGAGTATACGCAGAGCGATTTGAAAATAGATTGTTGGCTTTGAACCCAGGATATACTACAAATGCCTTAGGTTTGGATGCAACGACTTTTACTAGCATTTTGGCATCTGACGTATTAAGTGTGGCAACAACAGGAACTACTACTTTCTTCGATGGGACGAATGTATTGACTGGACGAGCTTTGGCTGATGACGTAATCGATGTAGAGTTATTATTGATTTTTGGTGGGCCTGATGGCACAGCAAACCCAGGATTAACTTCTGATAATGTAGCGGCTAATGATAAGGAATTTCTAAACACATTCCCTTATTTGGCTAGTCCTTGGTAAACTTTGAAAAATAGGTAAATCCAATATAAGTACGGGGTAGTCTTTCCCACAAGCTACCTCGTTTTACTCTTTTTGCAACATTATGAATATTCTACGAATTCCAGAACCGATTAAGTTCAATGGTGGGTACTTGACTATTCTTGCAAAAATCCCCTTGCATTACGCACAAATAACTACTTCGTATTAAATAATATCATTGAAACTTCCTTTTGAAATTACGCTAGCTTAAACACAAAAAAAGTAAAGTTGGTTTGCTTAGGAACGATGATTTAATAAACTTACATTCTTAGGCTAGGTTATTTTGTGCCTAATCGAGGCAACGAGATAGGAGTTATGCCTTAGCATAATGACTATTTTGTTAACGAAGAGTAGGTGCAAAAGAATCAGCATAGAATGTAAATTTATTTTGTCACCGTTCCTAAGTTAGTTATGATTAGACAACCAACTACTTTTTACTTTTAAACATCATCATTATGAAAAATATAATTATTTTAATCTTTTGTATTGGCTTTACTTTTTCTGGTTTTGCCAAAGAAACGATTGTTCCGAATACCATTTTAGCAATTTATCAGCCTGATAAAAAAATAGACTTAATCAAAAAAGACATTCATTTTTGGACTCAAAAAATGGAGCAAAGTCCTAACCAAAGTAGTTATGCTATTAAATTGGCAGGCGCCCACAGTCAATTATTTAGTTTGACTAGCCAAATCGAAGACCTAAAAAAAGCAGAGACATTACTGCAAACTACTTTAACAACTCCTTTAGTTAATAGAAGTAGTGTATTAAGAGCCTTAGCACATAATTATATCTCCCAACACCGATTTTGCGAGGCACTAGATTTAGTATTGGAAGCAGCTGAAATTGGAGAAAATAAATTTGCGAATGATAAGATGCTTTTTGATATTTATATGGAACTAGGAGATGATGAACAAGCCAAGATTCAACTAACAAAAATCACCAATAACAATAATTTTGATTACCTAATTAGAAAGTCAAAATGGGAAGATGCTAAAGGGAATTTAGCAGGTGCAATTACCCATTTAGAAAGAGCCAAGAAGAAGGCGGTTGCCTCAAATAATAAGGCATTAATGGCATGGATATATTCCAACTTAGGCGATTATTATGGACATAATGGGGAAATTGAAAAATCTTATCAGCATTTTAAAAAGACACTAGAACTAACCCCATCCAATTGGTATGCTTTGAAAGGCATTGCTTGGATTGCTTATGCAAAGGACAAAAATATTGAATTAGCTCAGCAATTGATTCAGCATATTCAAACCAAAAATGATAGCCCAAATTTATATTTAAAATTGGCAGAGTTAGCGGAATACAAATCTAATAAAACGGCACAAGATGAGGCGGTTAAAGCATTTCAAAAAGCAATCGCAAAAGAAGGTTATGGCGATATGTATAATAAATATGAATGTTTGGTCGCCGCCGAATATACTGGTAAATTTAAAATTGCTTATGCCCTTGCCAATAAAGAAATTGCTAATCGACCGACTACAGAGTCTTACGACCTTTTAGCTTGGTCTTTATTTTTAGATGGTCAAATAGAGGCGGCTCAAAAAGTTGCACAGGCCCATATTGTTGGCCAAACTTCTGAACCAGAAATACTGCTCCATTTAGCTTATATTTTTCACCAAGAGCCTCAAATTAATACCCCAATTCTAAATGAATTGCAGGAGGCTTATTTTGAATTAGGCCCATTGAAAACACAAGAAATAAAAGACCTAAGTGCCACAATAACGATGCGGGTGGAACACAAAAGTTGGCAAAATCAACTTATTCCGCATATCGCGAACCCATTTTGGTTCTTAGGTTAAAGAATAATAAAATTTTAGATTAATAATGATGTTTGTTAAACGGTTATTTGGGCCTCGGCATCAAGTAACCGTTTTATTTTTTAATAATTGTCTTTTCTTAACTTATCCATAAAATTATTGCCATGAAATATCTTTTTTCTTTCACCTTAATTTTATTATTTGCTTGTAATCAGCAGACAGATATAGTTATCAATCCTGAAGTTTCTGTTGAAAAACAAGCGACAACCTACCTTGCTTTAGGAGATTCTTACACGATTGGGGAAAGTGTTGCTTATGAATTAAATTATCCCAATCAATTATACGAACAATTGATAACAGACGATATAGCTATAGAACCCCCGACTATTATAGCTCAAACTGGTTGGACAACTGATGAATTAGCCAAAGCTATTCGACAGGAAAAGCCTGATTCCAATTACTGTTTGGTTTCTTTATCTATTGGTGTAAACAATCAATTTAGAGGTTATGGAATTACGGCTTATGAAGATAATTTTGAGGCTTTATTGCAACAAGCGATTGCTTTAGCTGGTGGAGACAAAGACCGAGTTTTTGTTATTTCGATTCCAGATTATGGCTTCACTCCATTTGGACAACGCAGAAATCCTGATAAAATCAGCGAAGAGTTAGACATCTATAACGCAATCAATAAAAAAATTACCGCCGCCTATGAAGTAGCTTATTTTGATATAACTCCTATTTCAAGGGAAGGCTTGGAGAGAACAGAATTAGTAGCAGCTGACGGTTTGCATCCATCCGCTCAACAATACGAGGAGTGGATAGACTTAATGTATGATAAGATAAAAAATGAGTTATTATTAAAGTTAGATAAATAGTTATGTCACTAATTAGGGTCTAGTGCTATCATTTATAAGTAATTGACAAGTTAATCGAGTGTATTTTTTTGTTAGGCAAGATGAGCCCGTACGGGTGAACCGTTTACGGACGGGTTGGCTTTTTTTAATAGCCGTCCCGATAGTTATCGGGATTGAAC
>CALLVC010000458.1 GCA_938010785.1 uncultured Saprospiraceae bacterium | reverse complement strand
CCATCCACTTTTTGGTATCCAGAAAATGTAGAAAAACTAATTTTTATGAGAGGAGTGGCTTTAGCGGGTAGATGGGAAACTATGATGAATAATAAATTTACTTAATCAATAAAGTCGCGGACAAATCCCGATTACACCCATGTGTTAGTTAAATTATGTTTTTCTAAATATTTGAATCATATTTAGATTTTGCTTATTTCAGTAGAATCTTGATATTAAATTACAATAATATTTTTTGTAATATCAATTTTTTATCTGACTATCTATCAAATATCAACTATCAACTTTTCAAAGATTTATATATTACGATTTTGACTTTTGTTCGCCCTAAATTAAACAAATAAGATTTTTAGACCTACGCTTAGTTATAGCGTTTACTGCAATCCTCTCCCCTCTTTCTTTATTAATCCTTCCTGATTTAGCTTCTTCAAAAGTCGGTCAAGAATACCATTAATAAAATCCTTACTCTTATCGGTACTATAAAGTTTAGCAATTTCTACAAATTCATTTAAAGTTACTTTGGTAGGAATAGTTGGAAAGTTTAACAACTCACTCAAGGCCATTTTTAATAAAACCATGTCTATTATCGCCACTCTTTCTGCATCCCAATTATTTAAAGTAGGCACGATGTGTTCGAGTAATTTATCATTATGACGAAGTACATCTTGTAACAAAGCTTCACCAAACTCCGTCACCGTATCTTCACCAGGCTGCAATCCTTGAATATATCCTTCAGCTAAGGGCAAAGATTTCAAGGTTTTTTTCACAGCACCAACGACTAAAGACTTATCATCCCACCAATTAGAGAAATAATTGTCCATCAGGTCATTATAAATCTCTCCAGTAACAGAATATTTAAAAAGGAATAATAAAATTTCTAGATCATCAGTTTCCGTATTATTCGGATTTTTAAGGTAGGCTTTGTATTCTGGTGTTTTGGCAAAATCATTATACAACAATCGAGTCTCATCCTCTGTAAGGAATTTTTCTACCTTACTTTTTGCCAAAGCAGCGATAAATCCATTGTCATTAACGGTTGATTGAACGAGGGAATTTGTATACAATTTTGCAGTAAACTGTTTATCAAAATCGGAAGGCAAATGTTTTCCTTTTCGGTGTTCTTCGTCTTTCAGAGCATGTTTTGTCACTTCTCTCAGTTGAAGAATATTGAAAAGGTATAGTTCATAGGATTGCCGAATACTTGCCCTATAAACTTGGGTAGATAAGTCCAAATCGCCATCATAGGATTTGTCTCTATTAATGGCATAAAGGCTTTGCATTACTTTGACTCTGATATTCCTTCTACTTAGCATAGTTCCTACTTCAAGGCGTTTTGGTAGATTAGATTTTCTTAGCAACAATAAACTACAAATTAGTACTAATGTTGCGGAATTATTTTTATTACAAAAATGTTTGATGCAAATAAACTCTTTTTTAGAATACTTCGCTACCTTTAAGCCATAAAATTTAAACATTTTATTATTTTAATATTGGTTTGGTGTACGGTGTGTTGATTAGATTTACTCTACCCTGCTAAAAATCGTAATTACCGTCCTTAGCTGCTTCGCAGCTCGGGCGGAGGAGGGAGCTTGAGGGTGAATCGATTTTTTTTCACCGCGCAGCGGCGAAAACTGCAGATTAATTTTAGTAGAGTTGATTAGACTTGCTACCTTTTAAAAAACGAAATGGAAAAAATTACTTACCCGATACTTTATTATCAGTTAAATGAGGAAACTACTCTAGGCCTATTGGTTGGAACAGACTATCAATTAGTCGAAAAAGATATTACCAGTCTAAAAACGGGTTTACACAATTATATTAACCAGCAATACAAAAAATTTGATGATTATTGGTTGGTCAATATCATTGAACCAAAATTAAAAATACTAGAGATTCCTGTCCGTCCCACCTATAAAACGCAAAAAGGCAGGTATCCAATGAGCAAAGACTTGAAAATTTCTATGCCTTGTGTACATGGAGAAAATCAACAAGGCTATTATGAATGTTATTTACCCTTATTGGATGAATTATTTTTTTATTATGAAACTAAACAATTTAAAGCCTTAGCGGCCCACTTTTGCAAAAATGCCTTGAATCGAATGCCCCCCGAACAATTACACCGTATCATGCTTTATGGCACGCCAAAACTCGATAAGATTATTTTAAAAATAAAGACAGATAGAGGGTTTAATTACAATTGGGAAGATAATAATCGACCAAAAACTAAAGTGCTAAATCGATTAGCAGAAGAATATCCATATCCCAAATCTATTTTAAAAAATAAAGCCTCTTTACCCGACGTAGCATGGGAATTAGAACATTTTGTCGAAGAAATCTCTGACAAATTGATTCAGCAAAATGCCAATATAATCGTCGTCGGCAAACATGGTGTTGGTAAGAGTGCCGTTCTAAAACAGGTATTTAAGCGATTAGGAAACCAAGTCCGAAAAGGCGTATTAGAAATGTCTTTCTGGCGAATTATGTCTCAAAGAATAACCGCATCGTCTAAGTATTTGGGCGAATGGCAGGAGACTTGTGAAAAGTTGGTTAAGGAATTAAAAATGGTCAATGGTATCCTTTGGGTACAAGATTTAATTCAATTGATTCGAATCGGTGGACAAGGGCCAGAGGATAGTGTAGCCGCCTTTTTATTGGCCTTTTTACAACAGGGTGATTTACAGATAGTCGGAGAAATCACTCCACAGGAATTGGAAAGTATGCGACGCTTTCTTCCAGGTTTTGTAGAGAATTTTCAAGTAATCACTTTAAAGGAGCTGCCAGAAAATAAAATCCATTCGATATTATATCAATTCGCTGAGTACAGCGACAAGAATTTAAAAATTACTATACCAGAAAGTGCCATTAACCTAATTTATCGCTTGTTGGTTCGATATTATCCTTATGAAAGTTTTCCTGGAAAGGCAGTCAACTTTCTTGGAAAATGCATTAGTATAGCCCATATCAACCAAGAAAAAATGATTACCAAAGAAAAGGTCATTGCTCAATTTATCCAACAAACTGGCTTGCCTGAATTATTTCTAAGAGACGAGATGCTACTCGACCAAGCAGATTTGAATCGGCATTTTCGAGACAATATAATTGGACAGCAATTAGCTGTGGATAAAATGATTTCAGTCGTTAAAATTTTTAAAGCGGGACTAAATAATCCTTATAAACCTATTCAAACGCTGTTGTTCGCAGGACCTACGGGTGTCGGAAAAACAGCTAGTGCCAAAGCTTTAGCAAGTTATTTTTTTGGCAAAGGTCAGAAACAATCTCCCTTGATTCGAATTGACATGAGTGAATTTCAACATCCTGGGATGATTCATCGGTTCATAGGCTCAGGCAAGGAAGTAGGTAAATTAGTCCAATTGGTTAGAGAAAAACCGTTTTCAGTCCTCTTATTAGATGAGGTCGAAAAAGCAGACCCTTCTATTTTCGATGCCTTGTTGACTGTTTTAGATGAAGGGATGTTAGTGGATGCCTTTGGACGGGTAACTAGCTTTAAGAATACCATCATTATTATGACCACCAATTTAGGTGCTTCAAGTCGGCAATCCATTGGATTTGGCAATTCCTCTTCGGATGAAAGCGCCTATTTATCAGCTATTTCAGGATTTTTCCGACCAGAATTTGTTAATAGAATTGATGGCATTGTATACTTCAATCCTTTGAATAACGAAGCCATTAGAAGGATTGCACATATAGAGTTAAATGCTTTAAAAAAGCGAGAGGGTTTTATCAAACGAGGTATTCAATTGACTTTTTCAGAACGTTTGATAGACTATTTAGTGAGTATTGGATTTGATGAAAAATATGGTGCTCGACCTTTACAAAGAGCTATAGAAAATACTTTGGTTAATCCAATGGCAAATTGGTTACTGGATAATCCAGACGGAATTGACATTAAATTGAAAATAGATTATCAAAATGGGCTAAAGATTGAGCAGTGACCTATTAAATTTTCAAATCATACCACACTTTTGACCTTAAATACCAAATCATTAACACGAGCATAATGACCCAATAAACGATTTCAGCCGTCCAGGCCATAACCAATCCTCCTTCGAAAAAGTTAATAACTGCATAGATATAAACTAAATAGCCAACTGCACACCAAGTCTGGATTTTTAATCCATAGTAAGTAGCGCCAACTCCGGCTAGTCCATTAAAATAAACGACACCAATAGAGTTCAGAGTTAAAATTATCATCAAGACATAGAAGATAGGTTGTGCTTCTAAAATCAATGACATGTCTTCGGACCCCAGAAGTGGGTAAAGAATTTGGGTAGGAAATAAGACTAGGGGAATAGTAAGTAGCATGGTTATCACCCAAGAAAATTTAGCCGTTTTCCAAATAATAGGAATAACAGCTTGTCGTTTTTGCTGACCAATAAAATGACTAACCAAAGTATTAATCGTGGAGGCAAAACCCCAACTTGGAATTTGTAAAAATAAAAATACCATCCGAACAAGATTCGTAATGGCTAAAGGACGTTCACCAAGATTTTCAACAATACCAAAAAAGACGAACCAACTACCTAAACCGACAATAGATTGGGCGACAATTGGAGAAGCCAAACGTTGTTGGTCTCGGATTAAATCCCAATTGATTTTAGGAATTTTGAACAACTTGTATTTCTTAATTCCTTTATCAAAATAGACATAAACCAAAAAAGAAACAAAAGCAACTACCTCGGCAATAGTACTAGCCAAGCCTGCTCCTGCAATGCCCATTTCAGGTAGACCAAATCGACCATAAATTAAACCATAATTGAGAAAAATATTAACGACACCAAGAATAATGGTATCAATAAGGATAAATTTGGTTCTGGCAATCCCTGTATAAAAGGCAATCATTGCCAAGCCAGTGTAACTAAAAAAAACACCCCAAGAACGATAATCAAGGTAGGCTATACTTTTATCTAAAATTTCCTTGGAGTCAACAAAAAGGGTAAAAAAGTAGGTGCAGCCGTACTGCATAAAAATAAAAAGACCGATGGCTAAAATCAATTCAAAATAAAGCATCGCATAAAAGGTATGCCCCACTTCATCTACCTCCTCTTCACCTGCCCTGCGTGCGATAATAATCTGACCACCCTTAGAAAAACCATAACCAATAGCTGCTACTATTAAATAGAAAACGCTTACAAAACCAATAGCTGCAAAATCTAATTCACTTCGATGAAATAGGAAGATACTGTCACTTAATGCAATTACATTTTGCGCCGCTGTGCCCAACATGATTGGCGCAGATATGGAAAATATTTGCCTGTAGGAAGTATTTAGGTGCATAGTTTTTTGCCTTCATTCGAAGCTATGTTTTTAAAGACGACCAATTTCTAGGGATGTCACAAAATAATTTTAGTATAGAGTAAGTACTGAGACAAAATTAATCGACATTTTTTAAATAGTTGCGAGTTACGGGTTGCGAGTTGAACAGGTAGAATACTGAAACTGATTGAAGTATTCACTAGCATTCTGGTTACGCACCCCGTAACCCGAAACCCGCAACAATTATTATATCTAACGATTAATTTTGTCCTAGCACTTACTCTTGGGTTAAAAATCATACATCTTACATCAGAATTCATACATCATAAATCCCTCTAGCAATCAAATATTATGCAGATGTATGATGTATGAACTATGATTCGCTCCACAGTCACACTCTCCTATCCCCTCATCGCCTCCACAGGGTCCATATTAGCCGCCTGAAAAGCAGGAATAATCCCTGCCAAAACACCTGTAATTATAGAGACGGTTAAACCAAAAATAGCGTTACCCGAATCAAGATAAAGTGGAAAATCAATTGCCTTTGATATGCCCATGAGCAGCAACCAAATAAGGCCCATGCCCATTAAACCTCCAAGAATACAGAGCACAACAGATTCAATCAAGAATTCAATCAAAATCACATAACTTTTAGCTCCTAAGGCTTTTTTAACTCCAATAAGGTTCGTTCGTTCCTTAACGGATACAAACATAATATTGGCTACACTAAACATGCCAACAATCAAAGCAAAGCCACCAATTACCCAACCCGCAGAATTAAGTACGCCAAACAAACCATCTAACAAATTACTCAATAAAGACAATTCGTTTAAGGCAAAATCATCTCCTTCTTTTGGTTTTAATCTTCTTTTGGCTCGAAGCGCCCCTCTTATTTCTTCTTTCATATCGTCGAGGTCTACTCCTTCTTTTGCTTTAATACTGATGGCGGACCCCATTCTATGTCCTTCTTTGATATTTGCATATTTTCTAGCTAATTCTAAAGGAATAACTGCACCTTCGTCAAAATTCATAATTTGAATCATGCTTTCCCCTTCCTCCTTTATTACGCCAATTACTTCTAGTTTTCTTCCTCCTAAGTTTATTTTTTTACCAATAGGTTCTATTGAGCCAAATAATTCTTTAGCAACAACTCCGCCTAAAACAACTTTTGGGGCACCAGATATTAATTCCGCTTTTGAAAAATATCGACCTTTTGCATATTCAAATCCAAACAAAGAGCCACTATCTTCTGTAACCCCTACCAAAAAGCTACCTTCCACACTATTTGACCGATATTTAGCCGTTTTCACACCTACTACGGTATAAAAAGAAGTCATATCCGCAGATTTAACTTTAGTTTGAATAGCTTTGAAGTCTTTGTAGGAAGGCTGTGGTCGCTTCATCCATTTCCAATAATTCATTCCTGGGTCTTCTGCCCAAGAAAAACGGTCTACATAGATTACATCGTTTCCTAATTTATCAAAACTAGCACGAACGTTATCCTCTAAGGAATCTACTGCTGACAATACGCCAATAATGCAGAAAATCCCAATAGAAATTCCTAACAATGACAAAAAACTCCTTAGTTTATTGCCGACTAAGGATTGCCAAGCTTGTCTGAAACTCTCTTGAATGACTTTTAGAATCGTAATCATGTAAATAATTTATACTTTCGGGTGGAAAAATGCTAGGTCTATAGGGTTTTCTTATAAAAATGCTTAGCTAGGCGTTCCTAACAAATTTTGCTGTATCGAACAGCAAAATTTGTAAAAAGGGTTTTTAAAGGGTGAGCTAAAATAGATTTTCTTTGAAAATCTATTTTAGCTCACCCTTTAAATCCCCTTTTTTGATTTATTGGGACTCTGCCTGTCCCGAATTTATTTCGGGAATGTCCTAATAAATCAACATCTACTCGGATATTTCATTTTTATAAGAAAACCCTTGCTAGATCTATTACTCCCGACAAAATTAATATACTTCTACCAGAAAACAGCAATCATTCGATAAAGGTGTTACTTTTTTCTGCTAACTAGTCCTAAAATAGAACTTTAGCACTTTTTGGTCAAAAAAATGTATTCATCTCGTAAACTATTCTAATAAGCAGCTATTTTATTGACAGTGAACGATATATAATAGGGAAAGTAGGTGTTTCCTATTTCCAAAGACCGAGACATTTCTTATCTTTGCAATCATTTTCAAAAAATGGCTTGTTTTTGGTAAACCATTAATTTAAGTAAACTGACTAGTAAACTTGATTTTTGGGCGAAATTTATGCAAAAAAGTCAGGTAAAAATTTAGGAGGTTATATTGAGTCAATTCATTAGAATTTATTCAATATGGTTAAATAAATAGTCGTTTTTTAAGAATTTGAATTATTTATAATTTTTTTCTTTGTAATAGCTGGAATTACCTTTCCATAAATTACTTAGGACTGTAAACAGTATTTTTGAATGAGGACTAAACTGTCACAATTCAATTTTGAGCTACCAGAGGAACTTATTGCTAAATATCCCGCCGAACATAGAGACGAGTCTCGTCTGATGGTTGTTCATAAGGATACCGGAAAAATCGAACATAAAGTCTTTAAAGACCTATTAGGGTATTTTGACGAGGATGATGTGATGATTTTCAACAACACAAAAGTTTTTCCTGCTAGATTATATGGAACAAAGGAGAAAACTGGAGCAAGAATTGAAGTATTTCTACTACGAGAACTAAACAAAGAGGCTAGACTTTGGGATGTATTAGTAGACCCAGCTAGGAAGATTAGAGTGGGTAATAAATTATATTTTTCTGACAAAGAAGATAATAATATTCTTATCGCAGAAGTAGTAGATAATACCACTTCTAGAGGTAGAACTATCCGTTTTTTATACGAAGGAACGGATGCTGAATTTCATGGAGAATTGGAAAAGTTAGGTACCATGCCGCTTCCAAAATCTTTGGATAGAGCACCTGAACCATCTGACATAGAAAGATTTCAAACGATATATGCAAAAGAAATAGGTGCCGTAGCAGCTCCAGCAGCTGGTTTGCACTTCAGTAGAGAGCTAATGAAGCGATTAGAGCTCAAAGGTATTGATTTTGCAGAACTGACCCTACATATAGGCTTAGGTACTTTTAGAAGTATCGACGTAGAAGATTTGTCTAAGCATAAAATGGATGCGGAATATTTTAAGATTACGGACAATATGGTTGACAAAGTCAATAAGGCCTTGAAAAACCACAAGAAAATTTGTGCCGTAGGAACAACGTCTATGCGTTCTATTGAATCCGCTGTTTCTGCAACAGATAATTTAAAAACAGTGGAAGGTTGGACCAATTTATTTATCTTTCCTCCTTACGAATTTCGTATTGCGAACTGTATGGTGACAAATTTCCATCTACCAAAATCAAGCTTAGTAATTATGGCTTCTGCCTTTGGTGGACCAGAATTAATTAAAGAAGCTTATGCGGAAGCAATTAAAGAAAAATATCGTTTCTTTAGTTATGGAGATGCGATGTTGATAATATAAAAATAAAAATTTGATGGCTACTTGCCATTCCTTATAATTTTCTAAAAGGTTATTTTGATATTCTTTCAAAATAACCTTTTTTATTGAACTCGTTTTCTATTAATTCTGTTCTATCTATTTTTATCCTTTTCTATAGGGCAAACGAAAAATCAAAATCGTAATATATAAATCTTTTAAAAATTGGTAGTCGATTGCAATCGGCATCAACTTTTATCAGTCGATTACATATTATAAAAACGACTTTTCCTTCACCCTATCCTTTTCTATTAAAATACTTCAAAATGTCTGTACACCGTAGACCCGCTACCCACGAATTCAACCCTTATTATCAAACATATATCAACAAGG
>CALLVC010000457.1 GCA_938010785.1 uncultured Saprospiraceae bacterium | reverse complement strand
GTATCAATATTTTGATACCCACGGTCAATTTGCTGAATGTTATGAATGGTACTAGTTCCATTAGCAGACATAGCAGCAATTAAAAGAGAAACACCAGCTCGAATATCAGGAGAAGTCATTTCGATAGCTTTTAAAGCATATCGTCTATCTAAGCCAATAACTGTTGCTCGGTGCGGGTCACACAAAATAATCTGAGCGCCCATATCAATTAATTTATCAACAAAGAATAATCGACTTTCGAACATTTTTTGATGAATCAAAACGCTCCCTCTCGCTTGGGTGGCCATCACTAAAATAATACTCATTAGGTCAGGGGTGAAACCTGGCCAAGGAGAATCGTAAATAGTCATAATCGACCCATCAATAAAAGTTTGAATTTCGTAATTGGTTTGAGCAGGAATGTGAATATCATCTCCTTGAATCTCCATTTGAATCCCCATTCTTTGGAAAACAGATAGGATATTTCCAAGTTCTTTTACCGCAGCATCTTTAATTGTTATTTCAGATTGAGTCATGGCAGCAAGGCCGATAAAACTACCAATTTCAATCATATCAGGTAGAATTTTATGAGTCGTTCCTTTTAAGGATTTTACGCCTTCGATGGTCAATAAGTTGGACCCAATACCTGAGATTTTTGCGCCCATTCGATTGAGCATTTTACACAACTGTTGTAAGTAAGGTTCACAAGCAGCATTATATATTTGAGTAGTTCCTTTAGCTAAGACTGCGGCTAAAACTACGTTTGCAGTTCCCGTTACGGAGATTTCATCCATTAAGATGAAAGTGCCTTTTAATTTAGTCCCTTCAATATGATAACAACTTTTTTTATCATCATAATTAAACACCGCGCCTAATTTCTGAAAACCAATAAAGTGTGTATCCAATCGTCTTCGACCGATTTTATCGCCGCCCGGTTTAGGTAAAAAAGCTCTGCCGAATCTAGCCAATAGAGGGCCGATAAGCATGACTGAACCTCTAATTTTTTTAGCATCTTTTTGAAATTCCGGCGTTTCAAAAAAGTCTAAGTCTACATCTTTTGCTTGGAAGACATAAGTATCTGCGGATTTTTTTACCACTGCCACCCCTAGGCCTTTTAATAAAGCAATCAAGCGTCGGACATCAATAATGTCTGGTACATTGGTTATGGTAACTTTTTTATCTGTTAATAAAACAGCACATAAGATTTGGAGTGTCTCATTTTTAGCACCTTGAGGAACGATACTACCTTTTAATTTTTTTCCGCCTACAACTTTAAACGATTCTGATGGCATTGGTGTAGTTTTATTTTGTAATTAGGACAGGATGACTATTTTGTGCAGTCGTACTGTTTGTAATTAATGAATAGACCCCAAAGATAAAATAGTCTAGTAGATACCGAGATATAAATGCCGTTTATTTTTGCAAAATTTATAGCAAGGATATATAGTTATTTTGTCCTTAGGTTTTACAAAGATGAATTCTTTTAGTATTCCAATTGAAGGACTTTACTATATGTCTAAAAAAAAACTAATATTCGCTAGGGTTTAAATAGTATTCGCTAATTTTTTTCGTTATTATTCAGCAATCCAACCCAGCCACCCGTCCTTACGGTTCACCCTTACGGATTCATCTTCAAAAGGAAGGGGACTCCCCTCCATTTTAAGAGAGGGGCGGGGGTGGGTTGCTGAACAGTTATTTTTCCCAATAAAAAAAGGGAAGACTTTCGCCTTCCCTTTTTATTATATAGCTTGTGAAAAAAATTATCTTCTTCTTCCGCCACCATGATTTCTTCGTTTGTCGTAGCGACCTCCTCTATGATCTCTGTCACCACGATAATCTCTACTATCCCTGCTATCTCTATCACGATAATCTCCTCTATCGTTAGATTTCTTTCGCTTTCTAGCATCCGCTAAATTATCAATAGAAATTTCTTCTGCTAGGACTAGTTTACCTTCAGAAAGTGTCAATAAATCATTTTTGATGACTTCATCACTGACAAAGTGCTCTCTATTCCAAGTTTTATAAGCCAATTTCATATAAGAACCAATCACTTTGGTGAAACCGTCTCGAATTGGACCTTCTTCCATAGTAATGGCTTTTTTAATCAATTGCGTAACATTGTTACCATAATGTCTAAACCGTGCTTCTGATTTTGGGTAAGGCACAACTTCTGGACGCTTATAAATATCTTCTGGTGTTGGGATAATGCCACTAGGTGGTGTTACCTTCAAATCATACTCTGCAATTCTAAAAATATGCTTCCACAATTTTTCTTTATAATCCTCGATATTTCGATTCTGTGGGTGCATCTGATACATCAAATCAATCATTCGCTCGACAAAAGCTTGTCGCTTTTCATCATCTTCAATGGTCTTAGCATGTAAGATTAATCGTTGAACATTTCGGCCATATTCTGGAATAACTAATAATTCTCGTTGAGAATTGTATTCCATATTTAAGGCATTATCTACCATCATAACTTTTCCTTTTTTGTCGTTCTTTTATCGGTTTTTAGTCTATTCAACCGTTACTGACTTTGCGAGATTTCTAGGTTGGTCAACGTTACAACCTCGCATAACAGCAATGTGATAAGACAATAACTGTAACGGAATAGAAGCAATTAACGGAGTTAAAGGTTCTTCCGTAGCAGGTATTTCGATAGTATAGTCAGCAATTTTACTAATTTCTTGCTCGCCTTTTTCTACAATGGCGATAACTATACCTCTTCTGGCTTTAACTTCTTGAATATTACTGGTAATTTTTTCGTAGGCACTTGAATTAGTGGCAATGACCACTACCGGCATATTTTCATCAATCAAAGCGATTGGACCATGCTTCATTTCTGCGGCAGGATAACCTTCAGCATGGATATAAGAAATTTCTTTTAATTTCAAGGCGCCTTCCAATGCAACAGGGAAGTTATAGCCTCTTCCTAAGTATAACGCATTTTGCGCATCTTTAATTTCGCCTGCAATATACTCAATTTGTTTGTTGATGGCTAATACTTCCGCTACCTTTTCTGGAATTCGGTCTAATTCAGTCACTAATTGATTAAAATAAGTGTCAGAAATGGTCTTTTTCTCTTTAGCAAACATCAAAGCAAGCATCGTCAATAAGGTCACTTGACCAGTAAATGCCTTAGTAGAAGCAACGCCAATTTCTGGACCTACGTGAATGTAGCATCCTGCGTCCGTAAATCGAGCAATAGAAGAACCAACGACGTTGACTATACCAAAAGTTAAAGCACCTTTCTCTTTAGCCAATTTTAAAGCTGCCAAAGTATCAGCCGTTTCACCTGATTGAGAAATAGCGATGACAATATCTTTATCTGTAATAACAGGATTTCTATATCTAAATTCTGAAGCATATTCCACTTCAACAGGAATTCTTACTAAATCTTCAAATAAATATTCTCCGATTAGGCCTGAATGCCAAGAAGTGCCACAGCTTACAATAATAAATCGTTGGGCTGCGAGCATTTTTTCTTTCAGTTCTTGTACACCACCTAAACTAACCCAACCTTCTTCGGCATTTAAACGACCGCGCATACATTCTGCAATCGTTTTAGGTTGCTCATGAATTTCTTTTAACATGAAAAAATCGTAGCCACCTTTTTCAAGTGCTTCGATTTCCATTTCTAATTCTTGAATGAAAGGTGTTTGAAGCTCGTTATTGATAGATTTAATAGAGATGTCGCCGTTTCTTTTTACGGTTACAATTTCTTCATCTTTTAAATAAATCACTTTCTTAGTATACTCTACGATAGGTGTGCCGTCAGAAGCTAAGTAAAATTCATCCTCTCCAATTCCTACAACTAAAGGACTAGACTGACGAGCAGCAACCAATTTATCAGGCTCATTTTTATCCAATACAACAATAGCATAAGCGCCAACTACTTTGGTCAAAGCAACTCTTACCGCTTCCTCTAAAGAAAGGCCATCTGCATTTTGTACTTCTTCAATAAGGTTGACTAAAACTTCTGTATCCGTTTCACTTTTGAAAGTATGCCCTAATTTTGTAAGGGCTTCCTTCAATAAAGCATAATTTTCAATAATACCATTATGCACTAAAGTTAAACGACCACTACTAGAAGTATGCGGGTGTGCGTTAGTGTCATCTGGCTTACCATGCGTAGCCCAACGTGTATGACCGATACCGATAGTTCCACTTTTAGATTGGGTTTCGACAAAATCTTCTAGTTCTTTGACTTTACCTTTCTTTTTATAAACGTTTAATTTACCGTTTAAAAGGGCAATACCAGAACTATCATAGCCACGATATTCTAACCTTTTAAGGCCTTTGACTAAAATGGGGTACGCTTGTTTTTTTCCTAAATATGCTACGATGCCACACATACGTTATGAGGGATTATAATGGTTAAAAAATAATTAAAACTGGAGAAACAAATAGACGATATTCTAACTCATAATTAGATTGAAATTTCAGGGAGTTTTTAGAAAAACAGCAAGAAGAAGGATGAACTTCTAAATCGCCTAAGTTGATAATCTGTTAGAAGACACTGAAAATCATTAGTAATTATATGATAGTACTTTTATATAGCAAATACTTAGCCTAAGTTGATTATTTAAGGAGATTAGTCCGAATGTTGGTGTTGAATTTATACAGTTCTTGAGTAGAAATGGTTCGTTTGTCAACTGATTTATTATTAAAACAGTTGACAAACGGTCTGGGAGGAATAGTAATATAGGATAAAGTTGGTTAAATTTTAGTAAAAGTCAAATTTAATTTCATTGGATATTGAGCATGATTTGGACCAAAGAAAGCTGCTCTTGAGGCATTGCTTGCTTTTGCTGGGAGCAGGTCATAAAGTCTATAAACTTGGAACAATCTTAAAATAGATTGTTCAACTCCAGCACTGATAGTAATTTTATTTTCTACTTCCTCATCAAGTATTTTTTGAAAATGGTCTGATATATTTATCTTATACTTAAGAAGTAATTCCCCGTTTTCCATTTCTTCCACTAACTGTCCACCAAAATTATCTAAAGAACTAAGCGTACCTTGTTGTATAATAACAGATTGTAAATCTGAAATAAGATTTAACCCATTTTCTTCAAGTGTAGTAACAGATAGTTGAGTCGGTAGAGAAAAGATGGCATTTGTACTTAAAGACCTGTCAACGGTAAATTCTAGTTCAGCTTTATTGACAATTATATTTTCTAGTTCAGATAAGTCAGGAAAACTTATTTCCGTATTCACTCCTTGCATGCCTTGTACAAAAAGTAAATTATCTAATCCTGTACCAATGAAAGGTTCTACTAAACCAGAAGGGGTTGATGTGAGATTGACTGATCTAGAGTTGCCAGCATTAAAATCGAATTGATATTCATGTTGAATGGTTTCAAGTCTTACGGTAGTAGAATAAAACATAGATATTCTACTAATAGATTGAGAGAAATCTAAACTTAGAACACCATTTTGTTTGTTAGGCGTTACAATATGAATTCCTTTAAAAATTTCTTGTAATGCTACATTATTTTCATAAAGAGCGGTATCAAGTGCTTGCAAAAAATGAGAAGTCTTCAAAGGGATTCGAATATGTGCCAATACGGTATCAAAGGTCAAAGAATCTGATACATAGCTATTCACTACTACGGTAGAATCAAAGGAAGGGATTACAGTTGCACCTCCAATGTTCTCTCCTGTCTGAAAAGTTTGGTCAGAAAAATAACTTTCAATATTTTGCATATCTTCATTAATAGGAAAAACTTCTATTTCAAGGGCTTCGGTCAAATTTCCATAGCCCGCCAGCGTCGTATCATAAGCAATGGTAAGAATAACAGAATCTAAAGTAGCACGAGAAACATCAGGAGTAGCTTGTGTCAAGCTTAACGCAAATTGGGTATAAATACTAGATGTTCCTTTACCAAAGTCATCATCGTCAAAACCACCCAACAATACATTATTAAGTTGAGCTGCCGCAAATGGGCTATAAGTTTGTAAAATATCACCTTGGACCGTTTGAGCTGCGATAGGCGTTTCGTCTGTAAAATTTAAACTAACATTATCTTCTTCTAATAATTCAGAGCCAATTAGGGTAGGTTCTGAACAAGAAAATATGGCAGTTAGTGCCATAAGTAGTATCAATAGAAAATTGCTATGTCTCATTGTTTATAACGATTAAATGCTTTTTGCGGGTATGAGTAGTAAGTTTTTAGATTAGGAACGATGTAGAAATAGATTTACAAACCTGCCCGACCCTCAGTCAGGCGGGTTTAGGGTAGCTTATTTTGTTCTTAGTTTTTTACTTAAAAACAGGAGTTATGTTGATATAATAGCTTGCCCGTATGGGACTGTTTTTAAGGAGAAAAATAAGGGCAAAAGAAGCAGCATAAATTGTAAGTTTATTTTTCATCGTTCCTTAAATACCTGTGACATCACAAATACCGATAAAAGTTTTTGATACTCTCGGAATTCTTTTACTTTGTTGCTCGTTTAAATGGGGTTAATGCAATATGCACCAAATTTAAGCTTTTTTCTCTTTTTTTATTCAAAAAAATGATTAGAATGACATTTTCTCTAATTTTAAAGGAAGTTATTTAATAAATTATCACCTAATAGCATGAATTTCATGACGGCTAAACTACGAGTAAAACTATCAAAAGTCCTTTGGATTACAGGGATTTGGATGCTTGTTGCTGTCTTAGAATCTTTATATATTCACACCTTAGCCATAGATTTTACGCCTTTTCATGCTAATGAATTTTATGATTTTTGGGAATTACTTAAAATTCAAGTCATTACCGCTACTTTAGCTGGATTTGTTTTAGGTTCTGTGCTAATTTTTTTCTTGAGAGGTCGATTTAGAGATAGGTCATTTTTAGAGGCTGTTTTTTTGAATACGGCTATTTTGACCATTATTCTTTTTGTGGCTGTCGGTATTGGTATTATTGTTTATGAAAGAGATACGCATATTCTTTCTTACCTGAATAAAAATCCTTCTAATCAATTATTGCATTTTTATTCTAGCCCATTTTTTCTGAAGACTTTATTCTTTTGGCTAATCATTATCTTTTTGACAAATTTATTGTTGGATGTAAATGAGAAATATGGTGCAGGGGTGCTTCGACAACTCGTTATGGGCAAATATCATCATCCTAGAGAGGAAGAACGAATTTTTATGTTCTTAGACATGAAAGGCTCTACGGGGATTGCCGAACGGATTGGGCACATCCAATTTTTTGAATTATTGAATGACTTTTTTAAAGATATTACTGACCCAATTTTATTTACAAGAGGCAGTATCTATCAGTATATTGGGGATGAAGTGATTGTTGTTTGGAAAATTCCTAATGGCGTTAAAAATGGTAACTGTATTCGTTGCTATTACAATATTCGAGCGGCGATTAATCGAAAAGCAGCTGAGTATAAATCAAAATATGGCGTCGTCCCAGATTTTAAGGCTGGTATCCATTGTGGTAAAGTGACCATCGGGGAGATTGGGGTTTTAAAACGAGACATTGTTTTTTCAGGTGATGTGCTTAATACCACTTCTAGAATGCAGTCTATGTGCAATGATTTTGGAGTTAAACTATTGATATCCAAACGTTTATTAGATAGAATCGGCCTACCTCCTAATTATTTAGATACCCGAAAAATCGGTAACATTTCTTTAAAAGGCAAAACGAAAAAAGTAGTCCTCTATACTATCGAGGAGGAGCAGCCGAGGGTTTAGTCTTTTTCATTTTTTGAACTACCTTTTGACCTCTTTTTCCATTCTCGTAAAAAACTAAACTGGCCATTGGATACTTCTCTAAAAGATGCTCTTGTAGAAAATTTTCTGCTACTTTTTGGTCTTGAAAATCACCAAGCATATAGCTGTAAATGCCATTGGGTTGTTGCTCCATGGCAATGTTGCCATGTCTATTAAAAACCTCATGTGTTGCTGGTAATTCACTTAAAGCCGTTACAAATTCTACTTTATATCCTGTGTAATAGTTGGGTATGGTACGCGTGTTTACTCGACTACTAGCACTGGCAACCATGGTTTCGCCTAATCGAGGTTGACTCACGATTATTTTTCTTGAGGCTGCCGCTTTTTCATATTCACTTGGTATTTCTGAATTATTATTAGACCTGTTGACTCGATTCGACTCGGCAATTTTCACGGTAGACTTATACGCAGTAGGCATCGGTTGCCTTTTCATAGCTTCTCTGTCCGCGGCTTCATCGTAGTTGGTATCTACCAATCTTGTTGCATTGGTCACTTCGGCATAGGGGTCATTGGTATACATTTCTTGTGCTAAGGTAACGCCATCTTGATTCACGTTAGGCTCAAACTTTTTACGCTCCATTTCTTGTCCTAGAATAGCGCCATTTTGATTATTCGTAGTAGTAATTTTTTCACTTTCAGAACTATACGATTTTATATCTCCCGCTACTTCTGGGGGTAAAGTTGCACCTGACCGAGCGACAAATTGTTCCTGTGTATCAAAATTCAAACCTGCATTAAATTGCTCTACTTCTATAATTTGTGCTAAACTTCTATTTTTTAGAAAGTTATCCTCTACCGACTTAGTTACCTTCCATTCTATTCTTTTATTCTGAGCATGTAATTCGTTGCTACAAGCGACATCATTGCTACATCCATTTACTAATTGAGTTTCGCCATACCCTTTGGCAATCAATTGGTTAGGTTGGATTTGATTAGAATTGTAGATGTATTGGGCAATGCTTTCTGCTTTTTGCTGAGATAGCGTTAAATTTTGTTGGTCATTGTCTCTTGCATCCGTATGAACGCCTAATTCAAAAGTTAAATGAGGATTGTCTTTTATTAAGGTGATTAGATTGTCTAATTCTTTACGGCTTGCTTCTGTTTGCGCACCGTTGCTCAAACTTACTTGGTTTAATTTTTCCACTCTGTTGTGCTGGATAGGTCTTAAGCTTATATTGGCTAACAAGGTTCCCATTTGATTTTTTTCTGTCAATACATCCGAAACGCCCGGTTCTACTTTACCGACACCCTCAAAACATAAAATACATCCTTTTACATCTACAAACGCTTCTAATCTTTTTGAGAAAAAACCGTCTTTTCTAATCAAAATACTGTAGTGATTACCTCGTTCAAAGTTGACCTTAAAAGTTGGTTGAGGATGATTGGGAAAGGTGAGTTCTGTTTTTTTGGTGGTGTTATTGTAAACTTCAATTCTGGCACCTGTTACCGCATCTACTTCTTTCTGCCCTGACACCATCATTTCTGCCATCGTGACATCAAATAAGTATCCTGGCTTGCGGAACATTTTTATTTTGGTAAAAACTTTTTTATTCTTGTCGCTCGGTTTGACGATAAGCGTGGCTTTTTCTAGATTGAACAAGTCTTTTTCTGCGGATATTTCATAGGTCGTTCCTGCGGGTACTTGGGCAGTGAAAAAGCCATCTTTATTAGTGAAAGCACTGGTAATCAATTGCTTATTGTCTTTTTTGAAAATTTTGACAGCAACTTCATTTAAGTAACCTCTGTTACCATCTTCAAAAACATATCCTTCAATGGTGCTGTTTTGTGCGTACGAAACGTAAGCAAAAATATTGATGAGTAGTAATACAATTGTTTTTCTCATAGTTTTAATCAATTGGATATTCAATTTTACCAAAAATCATTTGTTCTTTTGTTAGAACGTATCAAGGTTCTATTTTATTGGTCGTTTTTTGCGTGTAGATACTTTGTTTGTTTTAACCAAAAATAAAGGAATCTAAACTAATATGAAAATTTAGCACAAAGAATTAGCAACTTATGGAACGTATTCCTGTCCAAATTAGTAGATAGTACTGATGAACCAGTCCGCTTTTTAGTCGATGGTTTTAATTTTATAAATATTAGGTCTTGTTAAACGATGAACGATGAATGATGAACGATGAATTGGAAATAATAGGAATATGATAGGTGCTTTGACAAAATAGGCTAACCTCTATTTTAGCATCAGTTGATGTACTACTTATACATTTATAAACCAATTATTTCCATCTTTTCGATTTATCGAATTCATCATTCATCGTTCATCATTCATCATTTCACAAGACCTTACAAAAAAATATGCCTTTGAAAATTATCTTTATGGGAACGCCAGATTTTGCGGTTCCTTCTTTAAAAATTTTAGTAGACAGTGGTTATGAGGTGGTAGGAGTAATTACCGCTACCGATAAGTTGGGGGGACGTGGTAAAAAGAAAGTCATCCAATCGGCGGTAAAGCAATATGCTGTGGAACAAGGTTTGAATGTGCTTCAACCTAAGAACCTAAAGAAGCCAGCATTTGTGGAAGAAGTTCGTGCTTTAAAAGCAGATTTACAGGTCGTGGTAGCTTTTAGAATGCTGCCCGAAGTGATTTGGAATATGCCTAGATTAGGAACGATGAATCTTCACGGTTCTTTATTGCCAAAATATCGTGGGGCAGCTCCGATTAATTGGGCGGTGATTAAGGGAGAAAAAGAAACAGGAGTCACTACTTTTTTATTAAAACACGAAATAGATACGGGAGATGTGCTATTCCAAAAATCTTTGCCGATTGGGGAAAATGAAACTGCCGGAGAAGTTTATAATCGAATGATGGAAATGGGGGCGGGTGTTTTATTAAAATCTGTGCAAGCTTTAGAAAAAGGTAACTATAACCCACTTCCCCAAAAAGATGAAGCGGCAACTAAAGCACCCAAAATTTTCCATGATACTTGTGAAATTGATTTTATTCAACCTACTCAAAAAGTGCATGATTTTATCAGAGGCTTAAGTCCGTATCCTACTGCTTGGACGATGTTGGAAGATAAGAAAATGAAAATCTTTAAAACCACTAAAGAAATCGTTGACCATGCAGAAGAACCTGGGAAATTCTTTTCTGATAACAAGAACTATCTAAAAATTAGCACTATTGATGGATATATTTGCCTAAAGGAACTACAATTGGCGGGCAAAAAAAGAATGGATGTGAAATCGTTTTTGAACGGGTTTAAGCTTTAATACGGTTTACGGTACACGGTTTACGGTACACGGTTTACGGGAAGATGTTGATAATCAGTAACTTATTATTGGAAAGCTAAATGATAAAAATGTCGAAAGTTGTAAAGGTTTAGTGACTGCTTTTAGTGACTGCTTTTAGTGACAAACCTTTACACCCTTATACCTATATATCCTTTATACCTCTACACCCTTATACCTTTTTCGCCTTACACCTTTACACCTTTCTAATAAAACCCTACCTTTGTTAGATAAACTATACTACTAGTCAATCTTGGCCTTGTAAATAGTTTAAAATTGCAGCACTTGAAACGATATATTAAGAGCTTACGTGACTTTCGGAAATTCCATCGCTATACAGGTTTACTATTAGCAGTCTTGCTGTTAATAAGTGCGGTTACTGGTATCTTATTATCGCTCAAAAAAGATGTCGATATCATCCAACCGCCAACCCAAAAAGGCGTAAGTAAAGATTTATCTACTTGGAAATCTGTCGATGAACTTTCCTCCCTTGCTACCAATGCTTTCTACACAGCTCATCCTGACCAAAAAGGAAATGTTATTGACCGTTTAGATGTTCGGCCCTCCAAAGGTATTGCCAAAGTTTTATTTAAAGAAGGAAACTGGGAAGTGCAAATTGATGGCACTTCTGGAGAAGTAAAATCTATTGCTAAGCGCTATTCGGATTGGATTGAAAGCCTCCATGATGGGTCTATCATCAGCGATGGGTTTAAACTGATTTCGATGAACGTTTTGGGGATTGGGGTACTTATTTTAATGTGTTCTGGTATTTGGCTGTGGTATGGGCCCAAAGTACTTCGGGAGATGCGACGGTAATGTTTTGTAAGTGATTCATTGTTTTATAGTTTGCTTAAAAATGGTTTCAAGCGGAAACATCAATAACAACAATATAAATGGAGCACCTAAAAATAAATAGAACATATCTGCTTCTCCAATAGTTAGCGTAAAGAAAAAACAGAGGCATATAGCAGTTAATACGCCTATTTTTCCAATCCAATTGAATACTTGCTGCTTCTTTTTATAAACATTTTTGATAGCTATTTTTTTTAAGACGGCTTCCTCCATCCCTGCAATAGGATAGCTGAGTTCAGTTTTATCAAATAATTCTTGAATTATATCTTCTTCCTTCATTTTTATTTATTGTTGTTTATTTATCCCTTTTTCCAAATGTTGATAGAGATTTTTTCTTCCACGGTGAAGCAATACTTTGATATTTGATTTTGTAAATCCTGTAATTTCTTCAATTTCGTCCAAATGGTATTCTTCTAAATAAAATAGTTGTACACATAAAGCTTCTTTTTCAGATAATTGATTCAATCCTTTTTTTAAAAGCGCCTCCAAATCTTTTTTATGTAATTGGAATAAGCCTTCGTTGTAAGTAATAGGCAAATCCTGATTTAATGGATGTTTTTGCACACTAATTTGCCTACCTTTTTGCTGTATAAATCGAAAACTTTTATTCGTTACAATTCGACACAGCCAGGTCGAAAATTTAGCCTCTCCTCGAAATTTACTCAATGATTCATAGGCTTGAATAAAGCTATTTTGAACAATATCTTTTGCGTCTGTCTCATTTTTTACAATTGACATCGCTGTTCTCATTGCTGTCGCTTGATGCTGTCGGACTAAATATCCATAGGCTGCCAGCTCTCCTTTGAGTACTCTTTTAATGTATAAATCATCCATTAAATTAGTGTTGCTCTTGATACGTTTGAGCTATGAAAAACGAAATAAGTAGCCCCAAGCCTCCAAATAGGAAAATAAAGGCAGGATAAAATTCAAAAATATTTTTTGACAGTACTTGATTTAGGATGTAAGCGGTTAGAATGCCTAAGCCAATTCCCATGAAGAGTAATCCAAACTTCATTTCAGCATTGCTGCGATTGTTATCTAGTGGAAGCTCCATTTGCATTTGCATCATGCGCTCTGCATGGCGACTTTTTATGAACGCATAAAGGGTAATGCCTGCTACAATGGTAATTAAACTAAATACTACGCCTGGTCCTATTGTTAAATCCATGATAAAAATTTTTGATGATTGTTTTACCTTTAGATACAATAAGTTCAAGAGAGGTTACAATAAACGATTATTTTTTTGGCAGTGTATTAAATATAAGGCTAAAGGTTGGAGCGAGGTTCTAGTGCTATCATTCATAAATCTTTGACACTTAAATCGGCGTCTTAGGCAGCCCGTCCGCTTTGCGGTTCAGAAGTTTACACTTCTTCATGTTATACTGCGTTATTTATTTGTTGAATCCCGATAACTATCGGGACGGCT
>CALLVC010000456.1 GCA_938010785.1 uncultured Saprospiraceae bacterium | reverse complement strand
TTCGCCACATTCGCGATATTCAACTGCATGGCATTCTTCACCAAATTAATAATATTATAAATCACCCAACTCAGCCAAGTCTCTTCGTATTTAAAAGCATTACAGAAATTCCCGCCAAGGGACAAACCAAAGCCTAGAGACACCGTTATCAAAAAGGCATTATCTGTTTTTCCTCCAAATAGATACGCACCTAGATAAACCAACCCAAATCCAATCAGCATCCCTACCCCAATAATCACATAATACCAAATATCCCGTTTCTTGATTCTTGCGCCTTGAGACCAACGGTAGGTCGCCAAGTTGTGAATCATAAAGGTCACAGGGTAAGTAATTACAGCAGAGTGATTGCCAAATAGATAATCTAAGACGCCAGAACTAATCGTGGTGATAATCCCGATAATATTCCCCCAGTTATTTTGCTTACCGACTAATCTGGTCGCTAAGACAGAAAAGATAGCGGCGATAACCGACAAAATACCTAGTGGAAAAGCCCCATTGCGTACATAATTTCCTAATTCTGAAATAGGAATATTAAATTGCATCGCACCATCTTGATAGATAGTACCATGAAAACCTTTGGCTATGGAAACTCCCAAAATAAGCAGGGCGGCAAAAATATCGATGTAAGAAGACTGAACTATCTTACGAATAGTAGGGTATCTTAATTGGCTCACGATGTAAAGGTGTTTGCAGCGAGCGAAGAGCTTGGGGTAGCTTCCTTCTGCGCTACTGAATAATTTATAAAAAAGTGAATTTATAAAAATGTAGCCGATATACCCTATTTTTTTATTATGTTTAGCAAAATTTTAGTGATTTTTCCAACAGTATCAAAAGTACCGACGAATTCATTCGTCGTAAAATTTCAAATCGACGAATGAATTCGTCGGTACCAATAAATCCTACAAGATGCATCGTTTAGCTACCATTTTTTCTTTTTTTGGACTTCTTTTTTTATTGCAAAGCTGCCAATCGTCTCCAACCGAAAAAGCTCAAAACCCAAATATCATTTACATCCTAGCCGATGATTTAGGTTATGGAGAATTAGGCATTTACGGACAAGAATTAATAGAAACCCCCAACTTAGATGCTTTAGCAAAATCAGGCATGCGCTTTACGCAGCATTATACTGGAGCGCCCGTTTGTGCGCCTGCTAGATGTGTATTGCTCACAGGTCAACATACAGGACATGCACATGTCAGAGGCAACGATGAATGGAAAGCAAGAGGAGATGTTTGGAGTTACCAAGCCATGTTTGACAATCCATTTTTAGAAGGGCAGCGACCTTTGCCAGACAGCATTGTGACCATTGCGGAGATATTACAAGATGCAGGCTATAAGACGGGAAGTGTCGGTAAATGGGGATTAGGGGCACCGACCACGGAAGGCGTTCCCAATAAACAGGGTTTTGACTTTTTTTATGGGTATAACTGTCAACGCCAAGCACACACTTATTATCCGATGCATTTATGGCGCAATGAAGAACGACATATTTTAAATAATAAGATGGTCGCACCAAGAGCCAATTTAGCAGAAGGTGCCAATCCAAACGACTCTACTAGTTACGCTGATTTCAGATTAAACGACTACGCCCCTACCCTAATGCACGATGAAGCATTGGGTTTTATGGAAGCCAATAAAGACCAACCCTTTTTCCTATACTATGCTTCCCCCATTCCACATTTGCCATTGCAAGCGCCAAAACGTTGGGTTGAGTATTACAGAAAAAAATTGGGCGAAGAAGCACCCTATACAGGTAAAAGTTACTATCCAAACCAATACCCCCGTGCTGCTTATGCAGGTATGATTTCCTATTTGGATGAACAAGTCGGAGATTTAGTAGCGAAGTTAAAAGAAATGGGTGTTTATGAAAATACGCTAATTATCTTTTCCAGTGACAATGGGCCAACTTATACAGGTGGTGCAGATACGCCATTTTTCGATAGTGCCAAGCCATTTAAAACCGAATATGGCTGGGGTAAAGGATTTACACATGAAGGGGGGATTCGAGTACCGATGATGGCTAGTTGGCCTGGCAAAATTAAAGCAAGCAGTCAATCGACGCATATCTCCGCATTTTATGATGTCCTCCCCACCTTATGTGAAGTAGCAGGTCAACCGATTCCTGCTAATACCGATGGCATCAGTTTTCTCCCTGCCTTATTACAAAAAGACCAAAAAGCACATGATTATCTATATTGGGAATTTCCTGCTTATAAAGGACAACAAGCAGTGCGAATGGGCAAATGGAAAGCTATTCGAGCCAATATTTTTGAAGGGAATATGACTTTACAGTTATTTGATTTAGAAAATGACCCACGAGAACAAAATGATGTAGCAGCAGCCAATCCTGAAATTGTGCAAAAAATAGAAGGAATAATGAAGGCTGCGCATGTTCCTGCAACTATTGAACGGTTTAAGATAAAGGAATTGGGAGATTAGATAAATTGTCGTATCTCCTTTTCCTTGCTATAATACACCAAAAAATCTCGAATCAACTGCCAGCCACCACGCGTCTCAATAATCCAAGACCAGCGACGTTTTGGTTTTTGCAATAAATCGGTTGAATTATTTCGTCCAATAAGTAATAGACCAATCCCTCGGTATTTGCAAACAGTGGTTAATAGTTCCTGTTTTTCAGCAGTTAAGGCCATAAAAGCATCTTTAGAAAAAGCTAACCATTGTTCATTCGCAGGATATTGCTTCAGTTGTGAAATTACATCTATTGTTTGATGTCTATAGCTATTCCAAGTTAATAAACCAAAAGCTATTCCCGCACATAGGCACCAAAGGATAGGTACAAAAATCTCTACGTTTGTCTGTCCTTGCAAAGCTATATAGACTAAACCACTTGCAAAGCATAAAAACAAACTAAACCGAAAACTATTCCATAACCAGCGCCCCCAATCATGATAAGGTTTGATGGCAGGAAGCGTTTTAATAGATTTAGCTTCCATAGAC
>CALLVC010000455.1 GCA_938010785.1 uncultured Saprospiraceae bacterium | reverse complement strand
TAATAAGAAGGAAATCCTTTTCATGAATAATCTATTTTGATATTAATCTTCGAATTTTAGTAATACGCGCCTAAAATTAGGCGATTCCAATTAATAAACGTTGGTTTGTAGTAAAAAGATGTTGTCAAATTCTTAAAGGTTGTGCCAACCTTTTGATTATAACTGTATTTATTGTGTAGCGTATTTTAAATAACCTTTGTATTTATCTGTTTGAATGAGAAAAATTAGAGTTATCACCATCAGCATATTTGCTTTACTAACCGTTGCTAGCATCTTTTTTGCTTTCCAGTTAAAATTCACTTTTGATTTTGACCAATTTTTTCCAGAAGGGGATGAAGATTTAGTTTTTTTCAAAGAGTTTACCAATGACTTTGAAAATGACGCTAATTTTATGTTGATTGCCATTCCTAGAAAAGAAGGGGTGTTTGACCAGCAATTTTTAGAAGATTTTCACGATTTTACTTTAAAAACGAGAGATATAGCTAATATTATAGAAAGTCAGTCCTTGACAAAATTTTCCTACCCTTTAAAAACACCATTCGGGATGACGACCGTCCCTGCCATCCACATTGACCAACCAGAAAAATATGCAAAAGACCGAGAAAGATTACTAAATGATGAACGCTTTGTTTATAATTTGATAGATGCTACGGCGACTACTTTGGTGGTTGCTTTGAAGACCGCAGAAAAGGTAGATTTACCGTCAGCAGATAAATTGGTCGTTGATTTAGACTCACTTGTCTCCTTGTACAATTTTGAAAACCACCATTATATTGGACAAGCTTATTTTCAATCGGAATTGGTCAAAATGCAACAAGAGGAAGTACTCATGTCTGCTTTGGTTTCAGGTTTTTTGGTCTCCTTGGTTATTTTTATGCTATATAGGCGATTTTATGGAATTGCGATTGCCTTGGTGTCTATTGCTTTGGGGATGATACTTTTCTTTGGCTTTTTGGGGGTAACGGGTAGAGAATTGAGTGTCATGTCTGCCCTTTATCCTGTGTTGATGATAATTGTGGGTACTTCAGATGTAATACATATTATGTCCAAGTACATTGACGAGTTGCGGAAAGGACTCACTCGGAGAGAAGCCATCACCATTACGATTAAAGAAATTGGATTAGCTACTTTATTAACCTCTACGACGACCGCTGTTGGTTTTGCTTCTTTGATGACGAGTCGGATTGGTCCAATCAAGGATTTTGGTATCAATGCAGCCTTTGGCGTAGCGATTGCTTATTTGACGGTCATCTTTTTTACAACGGCTTTATTATCCATGTTTAAAACAGATGACTTGATTAAGTTGGGAAAGAATAATCAATTCTGGGAAAATTTGATGGAGAAGACCTATCAATTTACTATAAACCACCCTATTAGAATTGTCATTGGGAGTGTATTGGTCGCACTAATTAGTTTTTATGGAATTTCTATTATTACGACCAATTATCAATTAGAAAATAATTTACCAATTGGAAAAAAGATAACGAAAGATTTTCAATTTTTTGAAAGACAATTTGCGGGTTATCGTCCCGTTGAATTTGGGGTATTTGCGCAAGGCGATTATCAGGCCACAGACTTTGAAGTATTGCAACAAATTGATAAAGTAGAACAATACTTAAAATCTATTCCATCTATTAAGTCTGTCAATTCTGTTACAACGGTCTATAAAAGTATCAACCAAGCTTTTAATCGAAATAAACAAACTGCATACAAGATGCCGACATCAGAAAAAACTTTTAACAAATATAAACGATATGCGGATAGGATGACCAATGGTTCTGCTGATGTATTAGTTAGTAAAGATGGAAAAAAAGCCAGAATTACGACTAAAATTTTAGATATAGGAGCAGATTCTATTCAAGCAGTTGGCAAGAGAATTGATACTTGGATTGCGAAAAATACAGATGCCAATATCGCTACGTTTAAAAAAACTGGGTCTGGAATTATTTTAGATAAAAATGCCGTTTATGCAAGAGAAAGTTTATTAGAGGGATTAGGAATTGCTGTCATCATTATCAGCGTTTTAATGGCCTTATTATTTAAGAATTGGCGAATGGTGTTGATTTCTTTAGTACCCAATGTTTTTCCTCTTGTTTTTGCAGGTGGACTACTCGGTTTTTTAGGCATAGAGTTAGAGGCGGGAGTCGCCATATTATTTGCGATTGTATTTGGGATTGCAGTCGATGATACGATTCACTTTTTAAGTAAATTTAAGCTAACCAGAGACAAGGGGAAATCCATCGAGGAATCTTTACACATTACTTTTTTGGAAACAGGTAAAGCTATTTGTCTAACCTCGATTATTTTATTTTTTGGCTTTTTAATTATGCTATTTTCTGTTAATCCACCAAGTGTAACCGTTGGAATGATGATAAGTGTAACGCTGTTTACTGCACTATTTAGTGATTTATTGATTATTCCTGTTTTGATTCGTTGGTTGATGAAATAAGTTCAATTTCTCGTATCTTTGCAATATGACTTCGACAGCGGTAAAATTAGATATAAGACTACTTTCCAAAGAAGAAATCTTAGAATGGTTTCTGGAGATGGGCGAAAAGAAATTTCGTGCCAAACAAGTCTACGAATGGCTATGGGAAAAGAGTGCCAGCTCTTTTCAAGAAATGACGAACTTATCTAAAGCATTACGAGAAAAATTAGAAGCGCATTTTGTTATCAATGTTATCACTGAAGATAAAGTCCAAAGAAGTAACGATGGTACTATAAAATCTCGTTTTCAACTGCATGATGGACACTTTATTGAATCTGTTTTAATTCCTGTTCCTTCCGATAAACGTTTTACGGTTTGTGTTTCCTCTCAAGTTGGTTGCAGCTTAAGTTGTACATTTTGTGCAACTGGTAAAATGAAGCGTGTCCGTAATTTGGATGCGGGAGAAATTTATGACCAAGTTGTTAAAGTCAATCAACAAGCCTTAGAGACTTTTGGTCACCCCTTGACGAATATCGTTTATATGGGAATGGGCGAGCCACTTTTGGCTTACAAAAACGTCCTCAAAAGCATTGAACATATTACTTCCCCCGAAGGACTCAACATGTCACCGAAGCGAATAACGGTTAGTACCGCAGGTATTGCTAAGATGATAAAGAAGTTAGCGGATGATGAAGTTCGGTTTAATTTGGCGCTGTCTTTACATGCTGCGGATGATTTAAAGCGAAATGAAATCATGCCCATCAATGAGCAGAATAACTTGGAGATTCTGATGGATTCGCTTAAATATTTCCATCAAAACACAAAAAATAGAATAAGTTTTGAATATATTGCTTTCCAAAATTTTAATGATAGTTTGGAAGATGCAGCCAATTTAGCAGACCTTTGCCGTGATTTTCCCGTAAGAATTAATATCATTGAATATAATCCAATTGATGGAGCAGTTTTTCAAAAAGCAACTGCACATCGAATTGATGAATTTGCAAAATATTTGATTGATAGAGATATTATGGTAACGGTCCGAAGAAGTCGTGGAAAAGATATTGATGCGGCTTGTGGACAGTTAGCAAACAAGGATTAAGGCAAAATAAATTAATAAAGTGGTCATTTTGAGGAAATATTTTTTTCCTAGACAAGGCGAAAAGCGCAGACATAGCACCGCTATGGCGAGCCTGCCTGCCGGGAGAGGCAGGCATTTTCAACGTAGTATAGGTAAAAAAGATGAACTCATAAATGGCTAATTAATTATTTTACTTTGCCTTAATAATAAGTTCTTTATACACGCTCGTCAGGAGACCAGCAGATAGTGATTTCAAGTCTGGATGCCGTCAGATTAAGGGATTATTGGCCGAAAAGCAGAAGATACTTTGAAAGTATCTCCTGCTAGGGAAGCCTAGAAAGCGATACTTTCAGAGTATCTCTTTCTTTAGCCTACGGCTATGGTCTGGACTTAAAACCTCCAGACTTGAACCTTGTATGTGCTGTTCTCTTGACCAGCATTATGAACTTCCATGAAATAGAATCAAGATGTTTTCCATACTGGATTGATTGTTGATTACACTAAGAGAAAGCACACCTACCAGTTAGTTTGATAAAACAATCTTTAACCGATTAGGAACGGATTTTAAAAAAACCTAAGGCGTTCCCAACTAGACAAACCTACATCCTATGAAGTCGAGACGTTTAATACTACTCCTGTCATTTGTCTGTTTTTTCAGCGCAACTAAAACACTATTTAGCTCTCCCACCTACATTGCGGATTTCTCGCTTACATGTTCACAGGGAATAGTCCCTTCTAGATTACTGGTTGATTCTACTAAAAATGAAACTGATGTCTTGGCTCAGATTTGGGTGGACTCTGTATTTAATTCCTTATCTCAAGAAGAGCGCTTAGGACAATTATTTATGATTCGCGCACATTCTGACCTTGGTGCTGACCATATTGCTAGTGTAAAATCGCAAATCGAAAAATATAAAGTTGGAGGCTTATGCTTTTTTCAGGGTACACCTGAGAAACACACTCAGCTAATTAATGAATACCAGCGTTTATCTAAAGTACCTTTGATGGTTAGTATTGACGGAGAATGGGGGTTGGGGATGCGGATGAAAAGTAGTACGATGAGTTTTCCTCGACAATTGATGCTAGGTGCTATTCAAGATAATCGACTGATTTATGACATGGGCAAGCAGATTGCAAGTGATTGTCGAAGAATCGGAATTCATGTCAATTTTGCGCCAGTTGCTGATATCAATAATAATGCAGCTAATCCAGTTATCAATACCCGCTCTTTTGGAGAAGACCGATATAATGTAGCTACTAAAAGTTACATGTATATGAAAGGGCTACAAGATGGAAAAGTGATGGCTTGTGCCAAGCATTTTCCTGGTCATGGTGACACAGATGTTGATTCTCATCATGATTTACCCTTAATTCCACACAATTTTGACCGACTAGATAGTATCGAATTATATCCTTTTAAAGTATTGATTGACCAAGGTATTCAAAGTTTTATGGTGGCACATTTAAATGTACCAGCTTTAGATAATGCAAAAAATCGACCGACTTCTCTTTCTCAAAAAGTAGTGACTGATTTGTTAAAAGAAAAGCTAGGATTCAAAGGATTGATTTATACAGATGGGATGGAAATGAAAGGTGTAACTAAACATTTTAAACCTGGTGTGCCAGAAGCAGAAGCTTTGATTGCAGGGGCAGATATTCTTTTAGTGCCTGATAATATTACCGCTTCCGTAAAAGAAATTAATCGATATATTGAAGAAGGGAAACTAAAGCAAGCTGATTTAGACCAACGGATTAAAAAGATATTATTGGCTAAGTATAAGTATGATTTGAATCGCTATCGACCTGCTGAGGTAACGAATATTCGTGCAGATTTAAATTCTAACAAAGCAAAAGTTTTAAAAAGAAAATTGATTGAAAATGCACTGACTTTGGTGCGTAATAAAGATAACCTAGTTCCTCTACAAACTTTGGCGAATACAAAAATCGCTTCTCTTAGTATTGGTGCTTCTAGGACCACTGCTTTTCAAAATAGCCTTGCTCGATATGGAAAAATGAATCATTACCAAGTTGGTAAAGATATTGACCCCAATAAATTTTTGTCCCTAATAAATCGCCTTGGAAAGCAAGACGTCGTGATTGTAGGAATTCACGATATGAATAGTAGTGCTAGTAAAAACTACGGTATTGCTAAAAAGACTCGGACCTTTTTAAAATCGTTAAGCGAACAAACAAAAGTTATCGTAACGGTTTTTGGAAATCCCTATGCTTTAAAATATTTTGATGATATCGATTATGTTTTAGCGGCTTATGAGGAAGATGAAATGACACAAGATTTGGCAGCACAGGCATTATTTGGCGTGAATGCTATTAAAGGTCGATTGCCTATTACGGCTTCTTCCAAGAGTAAATTTAATCAAGGAATTATTACAGCACCAATTGCTCGTTTAGGATATGATTTTCCAGAAAGTGTTGGTATAGATGCGGAGAAACTGGCGAAGATAGATGCCTTGATGCAGCATACGATTGATACTGCTGCAACTCCTGGTGGAGTGATTTTAGTAGCAAAAGATGGTAAGATTATTCACCAGAAAGCATACGGACATCATACTTATCAGAAACGTAGAACTGTTAAAGAAACAGATATTTTTGATTTGGCTTCTGTTACGAAGATTTGTGCAGCGACTATTTCTATTATGAAATTAGTTGATGAAGGCAAACTGGATATTAATCAACCAATAGGTAATTATTTACCTGAATTAAAAAATACGAATAAAGCGAATATTATTATCAAGGACATGCTATCGCATATTTCTGGTTTGAAATCTTGGATTCCTTTTTATCGAGCGACGGTTACTAAGCGCAAAAAACCGATGCCTGAATTGTATCAATTTGCGCCAAACAACGGATTTAATACACCTGTTGCGAATAATCTCTATATGAAGACGGAATACGAGGCAGAAATCTGGAAGCAGATTTATGATTCGGAAGTTCGTCCGATGGGGAAATATGTGTATAGTGATTTGGCCTTTTATTTTATGGCGGAGCTTGTCAAACAGTTATCAGGAAAG
>CALLVC010000454.1 GCA_938010785.1 uncultured Saprospiraceae bacterium | reverse complement strand
TAGAGGTTGAGTAGTGTAGACAAATTCTTTTGGAATTTTTATAAAATATAACTTTTTTAAGCCATCAGTTGTTTTAATAATAACTGATGGCTTTTTTTTGTAAGTAGGGCAAAATTATATTATAATGAGTAAAAAAACTTTAGTCTTAGGCGCTTCCTTGAAACCAGAAAGATATTCTAATATTGCTACGCGCCGTTTGAAAAAATATGCCCATGAAGTGGTGCCTGTCGGATTGCGAGAAGGCGAAATTGAAGGTATCTCTATTTTAAAAGGTCAACCTGAAGTAGAAGGTATTGATACCGTCACACTATATTTAAATCCTAAAAGACAGGTCGAATACTATGATTATATCCTCGGACTGAATCCTAAGCGAATCATTTTTAATCCAGGGACAGAAAATATGGAATTGGTGGAATTGGCACAAGCGCAAGGGATTGAAACAGAGATTGCTTGCACGTTGGTGATGTTGTCGGTGGGGAATTATTAAATATTAAGGTTTAAAAATTGTTAAAATCAAAAATAGAATTAATAAAAAAGCGACTTAGAACCAAATTGTCTAAGTCGCTTTTCTATTTTATAAAAAACGATATTATTTTTATCGGATACTATTCTTATTAATACCCTGTCTTATTTCCTTTGAAAGTTCCTACGCCTGCATCTGGTCCACTTGGTTTACCCATTTCTGCATCGCCTGGCTTAGCTACTCCTATTTCTACTCTTCTATTAATTGCATTCTTATTACCCGGAGCGATATTTTCAGACTCTCCACCCCATTGTAAAATCAACCGATTTCTAGGAACATTGTATGCATTTACTAAATGGTCAATCGCCGCAGCTGCTCTATTATAAGATAAAACGTTATTATATTCTTCTGTTGCTGCTTGGTCTGTAAATCCTCTTACTACAAAATTCATTTGAGGATTGTCCTTAATGACTCTTGCGATTTGGTGCAACTTCTCATATTCAGACCTTGCTACATTATAACTATTATTAGAAAAATTAACGTTTGGTAAATACCAGTTAACTGTTGCATCTGGTTTTGTCAAATCGTAATCTTTAATTTTTGCATCAACAATTTTATTCACATCGCCTTCTGTGATATACGCAGGCTCTGGAATTTGTGCTACGCCTTCTCCATTTACAGTATAACCTGGAGCAGAAAATGGTTCTTTATCTTTATAATCTGGTACACCATCGCCATCACTATCTAAAATGTTACCTTTTGAATCAACTCTTGCTCCACTCGGTGTGGCAGTATCTTCATCCCACATATCTACAACTCCGTCCTTATCCTCATCGGTCAAATCAAGTTTTGGTCGAGCTTTTAATTCTGCAATATCTTTCATGATATCTTCAAATGGACTAGCCCAGTATAATGGCTCCTTAACGCCCTCTCTTTTCCCAATATTGAAATTTAATCGGACATTGGTATAATTGATAAAATCATTATCATTTCCTGCAAACCCATCTACCAAGTCACTATCTTTTCCAAATGGACGAATACCCATTGTTTCAATTGCTACATTAAATTTGTCGCTAATTTTAAAAGCAAATCCGATTCCTGCTTGGATACTTGCTTTTGTATAACTATCCGGGTCAGTTACGATATTAGAGGTTACATCTGGTGAGATGCTATTTACCCCTCCACCAAATAATGCATAAATATTGGTTTTCTTAGGACCATCATATCTTAGATTATTTAGCGTCATGATTCCATGTACTCCTAAAGAAGCTATGGAAGTTTTGTACTCTACAGTTTGCTCATCATTCTCTCCATTTAAGCCTAAGTAATTACCTTCTACTCTTACAGACCAAAGATAATCTAAGGCTTTTCGATAATGCAAACCTATTCCAAACCCTGGTCGGTTATCTATGTCTCCATAATTAGCGGCGTAACCTACACTTAAGCCAAATTCTGCTGCATGTCTTGCTGGTGGAGCATAGCCTACTGTTACGCTTTGCGCGGTAATAGTCCCTCCAAAAAAGCTAATTACTAATGCCAGTAAAAACGTATTCCTCAACATAATTAGATTTACTTTAGATTGATAAAATTTACGATGGAAACCTCTAATTAATTGATTTAGTTAAAGTTATAATATGTTTGCTATTAAAGCAGAAGTTCCATTAATGTTATTATTAAAAGTGACAAATATAGGAATATTTGACATTATTTTTTCTTTCTTATGTCTATTCTAATGGGAGTGAATTGTTTTTAGCTACTATTTTTCTTTTTGAATAAAGAATGTTTGGGAAGTATTATTTTTATAGCAAAAATAAGTCCATTAGTGCTTAAAACTAAACTATTTTGCTAAATCGACCCACAATTCTTAGCATATTGCCAAATAATATCGTTTTTTTTACCTTTTCATTCATTGGTTTCTATTTACTGCAATATGAGGTATTATTAATAGATTAAATATCTGCTCTACTATGAAAAAAATTGGCTTAATCGCTTGCAAAGAATCTGCCAACCTCTACTATGATGACCAATATTTGCTTTCTCCATTTGCTAAAGTCGGTATTGAATTGATTCCTGTAGTTTGGGATGAACCTACTGATTTAAATCAATTTGATTTGCTAATTTTCAAATCTGCATGGGACTACCACAAAAAGACAACTGCTTTTGAACATTGGTTGCAAACATTGAAAACTATTCAAACGCCGATTTGTAATCCTATTTCTATCATCGAGCAGAATTACAATAAATATTACCTTCAGGACCTGCAAGAAAAAGGTTTCAATGTTATTCCTATCCTATTTTTTGAGGATGTCCGTCATTTATCTTTAGCTGCTATTTTGGAAGAAAAAGCTTGGGAAAAAGCAGTGATTAAACCTGTTATTTCTATGTCCGCCTATCATACTTATAGTTTTGACCAAACAAACTATCAAAACTTACAAGACGAATTGATGAATTATTATGGTAATACAAGTGTCATGGTGCAAAAATTTACACCAGAAATTACAACCGAAGGGGAATGGTTTATTATCTTTTTTGATAAAAAATATTGTATCTCAGCACTCAAAAAACCGAAAAAAGGAGATTTTAGAGTGCAAAGTGAATTGGGTGGAACAATTACCTACATAGACCCACCAGACCACATTATTCAAGAAGCAAAAAATATCCTAAATTACTATCCAGAAGATATACTTTATGCTAGAATGGATGGCATTATCCATCAAGGACATTTTCAGTTAATGGAAGCAGAATTGATTGACCCAGAATTGTATTTTCGGTCAGGAGAAAAAGTGCAAAATGCTTAACACGACTTAGACCATGAAGAAGTGTAAACTTCTGAACCGCTTTAGCGGATGGGATGCTAAAAAGTACGACCTATTATCCCCCCCATCCGCTTTGCGGTTCTCTCGCTTAAATGTCCACAGGACATTTACCCTTCGGGCGCGCTCGGTCATCCTGTAAAAAAAGATTGCCGAGTGAAGTTGTGGCTTCAACACTCGGCAAGACGGGTTTTGCCATCAGAATGACGCACAAAAACCAAGTAAGGTCAAGGACAGATAAAATGCTTAAAAAATAAAATAAAAGAACCCTTACTCTTAGAACTTTAATACTTAGTGGGGACTATTGAAAATATCCCCGCTTTTTTAAAATTAATATCTGTAATTCGCCCACAAAAATACGAGCATTTTAAAACGAAGTCAATTTTATCTAATGCTTTTTTTTACTAATTTTAAAATTTAACTGAGTTCCTAAAATATTCTACCCCATAGGTTTGACCAAAAGTTTAAAACCGAATAAGAAATATTGGAGCGCATAAAACAAAATCTATCGAAAAACGGTTTTTTAACGATGAACTATAAACGATTCATTCATCATTCATCATTCATCATTCATCATTTAAATATGGCTTCTTTTTCAGAAATAGTAAATGGCGATACGCCTGTTTTAGTGGACTTCCATGCTACTTGGTGTGGTCCTTGCAAAGCTTTAGCTCCGATTATTAAAAATGTCAAAAAGAAAGTGGGCGATAAGGCGAAAATTATTAAAATCGACATTGATAAAAACCAGGCCCTGGCGAATAAATTGCAAATTCGTGGAGTACCGACTTTGATTTTGTATAAAAATGGAGAAAAAAAATGGCGGCAGTCTGGAGTGGTTTCTGAATTGGAATTGATTCGGGTGATTGGGGAGTATATGTAGTGGGCAGTAGGCAATTTGACAATATTATCATTCTGCTATTTTATATCTCTTTTGCTGCTCTCCACTATTTTTCCGACTAGGCTCATGTCATGATGAGCGATATGGAAAGGTGGGAACTTATTTATCATCAAGATGTTTTAAAGGAAATTATATGATGGAATGGACTTACATTCTTTTAGTTTTAGGACTATTCGTCGCTTTACCAATTATAACTATAGTTAAAGTTCGAATCTGGATTCTTGACATTCGAGATACAAATCAACTGACATATTGAAGTCCTTAATGCACTAAGTTCCCTTCTTATTAAAACATTCATTAATTTGATTAGAAAATAAATAATTATTCGTATATTGCGAATTTTTATAATGAGAGTACGTCTCAATTTCCATGATTGAGCGAGAGCGAGGAAACCTGCCTGCCGGCAGGCAGGTTTTGCCGCTCACAGCCAATTGATGGAATTTTAGATATACTCTAAGTGAGACAACTACACCAACTCTTCCTTAATCAATAAGGGCTTTGTGTACCGTCTTCCGTAAATTGTCTTCTGTTTTTATGTATCTAACCGTCCATTTTGGTCTTGAACTTGATGACAAAGTATATCCTAAAGGTGGTGACACCGAAGTTGGCGTGCATTATATGGGGCCACAAGGCTTTTTGGCTTTACTAGAAGCTCATCTTGGTTTAATCGGCCCAACTAATACGATAGATTATTTGCGCATTGCGCAGTATCGGCATGCTTTGCAAAAACATTTGGACAATACGCCTACTGCCTTTTATAAAAATTCTTTTGAGGCGGACCAATTAGCTGCTGCCGAGGAATTATTGAATAGAAGAGATGAATTAAAATTGGCAGGATGGGATTTTGAACCGACCAACGATACTCCTGCTCGATTGGCAGATTTAGCTGAAGTCGAAGCAATTTTAGCCGAAGCAGATTATGATTTTGCTACGGGTTTTGCTGACCGTTTTGTGAAGGTTATTGATGCTTGTGAAGCACATGCCACGCCTATCCAACAATTATTACTCAACGAACCTAGAGCATTATTTCCCTTCTATTGGCAAAAGGTTTTTACGCATTTAGAGGAGCATGGTACTAAAATTGCTCAAATTCCAGAGCCTGCAATTGAAGGCAATCACGATTTAGCCGTTTTCCAAAAAGCTTTTACAGGGGAACGAAAAAAAGTGAGTGCCCAACAGGATGGCTCTCTTTTGGTCATTCGAGCCAATCGGGAAACGGATGCTGCTGCTTTTTTAGCCAAACAAATTCAACTTAATTCTACTTATCGGCCTGTTTGTTTGATTCCTGAGAAAAATCGGGCTTTGGACAATGCACTCATTCAAGAAGGATTGCCTAGTTTGGGTATTTTGTCTGCTTCTTTGGCTAGACCTACTTTGCAAATTATTAAACTGGTCACTACTTTTTTATGGCGACCAATTGACCCTTATAAGGTATTGGAGTTTGTGACTTTGCCGATTAAACCTTTGGCATCTGATTTGGCAGTTATTATCGCTCGTCAAATTGCTCAGCGACCGGGTATGAATAGTGATAATTGGTATGCTTCTGTTAATCAATACTTTGAAGAATTAACACAAAAAGCTGCCACCGACCCTTTAATTAAAGTAGATAAAATACGAGCCGAATATCAGTTTTGGTTTGAACGACGACGATACGATATTTCCAAATCCTTACCTAAAGATGAGGTGATTGAAATCTTTGATTATATCGCAGATTGGGCTTCCCAACGATTCGAAGTGGATGGTAGTGTCAATAAATCATTATTGGTTTTAAGCGAACAATCTAAACGGATTAAAGAATTGATGGAGGCGCTACCAAATGCCTATAACTTTTTGACAAACTTGGAGTTAGAACGAATCGTTCGGACTATTTACCAGCCTTCTCCTGTTTTATTTAGAGAAGTGGAAGTGGGACATTTACCTTTTGTTTATCACCCAAGTGCGTTCATTCAGCAAACACCTGATTTATTATGGTGGAATTTCTCTTTAAAAGAACAACCTTCCTTCTTTTCTAAATGGTATCAAAATGAAACCGCCTATTTTAAATCCATTGATATCGAGTTAGAAACACCTCAAAAAGAGAATGAAGTACTGATTTGGCAACGCAAAAGACCAATGCTGCAAGCAGGGAATCGACTGATTTTGATTATCCCAAAAAGAGTAGAAGGGAAGGAAGTTTTATCCCACCCTTTACTCGGAGATTTAGAAGCTACTTTTGATAATTTAGAGGCCCTCACTTACGATATTGATAAACAGCAGAATGCCGCTTGTTTGGATTGTCATTTCGACTTGCCAGAATGGGTACAGTTAAATCAACAATTTATTAGTCAGCCTGTTCCGATGCTCAATGTCGAACACGACAAACTCTTCAACGAGCGAGAACATGAGACATTTACCAGTTTGGATTCTTTGTTTTATTATCCGTATCAATGGGTGTTTAGACATAAGGTTCGATTGACAAAATCTTCTATTTTAAGTGTTACAACCGATAACGCGCTCTTAGGAAATTTGGCGCACCGTTTTATTGAATTATTATTAAAAGAGGATATTCAAACTTGGCAAAAAGCACAAGTCGAAGAATGGATAGACGGACGTGCCCCAAGGCTATTTTCCAGAGAAGCCGCTACCCTACTCATGTATGGTCGCGAACCTGAACGTTTGGCTTTTTTGAATACCATCAAATATGCTGCCTGGAGTTTGGTCTCTAGTATTCAACAAAATGGCTGGAAAGTCAGAGGGACAGAAATGGACTTAAAAGGTCATTTTATCGGTATTCCGATGAAAGGAAAAGCCGATTTAGTCTTAGAAAGAGGCGATGAATTATGTGTGGTAGACTTGAAGTGGCGTGGTGGAAATTATCGGAAGCAGGTGATTAAGAATGAAGAAGACTTACAGTTAGTCATGTATTCCAAATTATTGACTCCTGATGCAACTTGGGCTCATACCGCTTATTTTATTTTGGAAAAAGGCGAGATGATTGCCAGAAATAATCAAGCTTTCCAAAATTGTATCGCCGTCAACCCTGACTGTGACCATATTGAAATCAATGAAAGAATCTGGGCTAAAATGGAAGCTACCCTACGATGGAGATTGGAACAATTAAATAAAGGCGGAATAGAAATTCGGACACAACAAACACAAGAAGACTTGGAAGAAATGTACGAAGGTCAGCTAATGGATTTGTTGGAAATGAAGGATGGCAATGCGCCTTTTGATGATTATGGGGTGTTGATTGGGTTAGTGAAGTAAGCTGGAGGCTTAGGCTTCTTTTAAGACTCTTTCTAAAACCATCAAATTTGCAATATACTCTTCACTAAAATAAACGTCTTCAACTTCTATTTGGATTTTCTGCCTCGTAATGGCTCTTTGAATTATTCGTTTTATTGCTTCATCAATTTTGCCTTCATCTACTAACTGCCCAAAACCCGTTGCAACCCAGTTGGACAGACAACTAAGCTTAAGCCCGCTCTTCCCATATCTGCACCAATTCCACCAAAGTCTGCACCGTCTTCTCCATATCCTGCCGACTAACCCACTCTTGTGGTCCATGAAAAGCATGACCGCCTGTAAAAATATTGGGACAAGGCAAGCCCATAAAAGATAAGCGACTGCCATCGGTGCCCCCTCGAATAGAATTTCTAGTGGCTTTCATACCTGCACGTTCGATAGCTTCCAAAGCGAAATCTACTACTTGAGGATGTTTATCCAATATCTTTTTCATATTTCGATATTGCTCTTTTATTTCCAAAGTGGCTTTAGAATTCGGGTATCTTTTTAAAACGGTATCCATGACCGCACGTAATTCCGCAGCGTGGTCGGCTAATTTTTCATCGGTAAAATCACGAATGATAAATCGAATGACGGCTTTTTCAGAACTACCTTCTAAAGTCGTTGGATGAATAAACCCTTGCTTGCCAGAAGTGGTCTCAGGTGATAAGCGACCTATGGGCAAATTGGCTAAAATATCTCCTGCGATTTTCACCGCATTTTCTAATTTTCCTTTCGCAAATCCAGGATGAATACCGACGCCATGAATGGTCAAGGTTGCGCCATCCGCGGAGAAGGTCTCATCTTCAATACTGCCTCTTTGTGAACCGTCTACCGTATAACCAAAATCAGCGCCCAATTTTTTTAAATCGACGTGATTTGCCCCTTTACCAATTTCTTCGTCGGGCGTAAACAGCAATCTAATTTTGCCATGTTTGATACTCGGATTGTTGACCAATTGATAAGTCAAGTCCATAATTTCGGAAAGCCCTGCTTTATTATCCGCGCCCAAAAGCGTTTTGCCACTAGCCGTAATCACATCATGTCCAATTTGGTCTTTTAAGTACCGATGGTCTTTCATGCGAATGACGACTTCCCGATTGTCAGGCAAGACAATATCCGACCCATCATAGTTTTTGTGGACGATGGGTTTGACATCTTTCCCACTTGCATCAGGAGAAGTATCCATATGCGAACAGAAGCAAATTACGGGCACGTTCTTTTTAGCCGTATTGGCTGGAATGGTCGCATAGACATATCCATACTCGTCTAAATGCGCATCGGAAATACCCATTTCGTGTAATTGTTCGACAAGTAGGCGACCTAGATTTTTTTGCTTTTCGGTAGAGGGAAAGGTCGTTGACATTGGGTCCGATTCGGTGTCAATGGTGACGTATTTTAGGAATCGGTCAACGGCGGTGTGGTTAAGTTTGGTGGACATATGGTACTGGTGAAATTGTTGGTTTAATTAAAAATTAGCTCTTTTGAACGCAAGAATATTAGCTAAAGCATCTAAAGTCTCTACAGAAACTTCTGACTCGGCAATCAATCCTTCTATTATTGCATTAGCTACTCTATGGTCATTCATACTTTGGCTTCCGCCAAAATAATTATATAATTCTCTTGATTTGCCATTATGAAATTGATGAATGGCTTCATTTAAATCAAAAGCATTCGTCTCATTAGATTTCCAACAAGAAAAATGTTCTTGAAGTTCGCCTAAAGCTTGGTCTAAATATCTTTCGTGCGCTAAACCATTTAATGTTTCTAATTCCCTACGAATATTTTTAGTGTATTCTTTCATAATTATCTTTTGTGCTAAACTAAAAAAATACTATTAGAATACCAATAAATGAAAATTAGAATACTTAGAGAATGATGAATTTTGTTCATAGTAAATAGTGCCATTAGGTACTAAATATTGGTAATCAACCTCTATAAATTACTCTTACTTCTTATCGTGCCGTAGGTACGCAATATAGGTTTGAACACCATGTTGCGTACCTACGGCACGGTTAGATATTTAGCATTTTGTTAGTTATTACCCATATTAAGTAATGCAGCTCAATTAATCGGGTAATTTTTAGCAGCCTTTTTCCGCTATTTTTTACCAAAAAATAAATCCGTAGCGGGTGCTATGCATTGATTTTTTGGCGAAAACTATCGAAAAAATTCAAGCTAAAAATTTTA
>CALLVC010000453.1 GCA_938010785.1 uncultured Saprospiraceae bacterium | reverse complement strand
AATCCGTGATTCAATCCTAGCCGCTTTGAAAACTTCGTACACGCCTTAATTGATATAGTGTTTTTTTATATTTAGAATAGAGATTAGAGACCGCTTTGCTGAAAGATTAGAGATTTAACTCGGCATTGGTAATTATAAGTGGCCAAATTTCCAAAAAATAAATCTCTGCTCTCTACTCTCTACTCTCTGCTCTCAAATTAATTAATTGCTTTGAATAACATATCTGCTATACCCTTGAGCATTTTTGCCTTCAAAAGCATCTACTGCATGTTGGGTTTTTAAGTAAAATTTATCTTCGCCTAAATAGTTAAAAAAACCTGTTTTATGAAAAACATCTCGAACGGGTCCCTTTAAATTCGCAATATAAAAGTCAGTTTGTTTTTTCTTTAAAGCATCTGCCAATTCTTTCAATATAGCCATTCCACTACTATCTACATTATTCATACTAGCTGCGTCTAAAATAAACAGTTGAAGTTTAGCTCCTTTTTCTTCTATCAATTCCCAAAGAGTATCGTAAAATACTGCAGCATTAGCATAATATAATCGGGCATCGAATCGAACTATTAGGATGTGGTCATTATATTCTAAATCATCAAATCGGCTAATATTTCTGTAATATGGATTCCCAGGAATCTTTCCTAAAACCGCAAAATATGGATTGGTCGTATCATAAATGATTAAAATTAATGATAAAAGAACGCCGACTGCAATACCTATTTGAATTCCTAAAAATAAAGTACCCAAAAAGGTGACCATTAACATCCAAAAATCTCTACGATTCTGATACCATAATTTCTTCGCTGCTTGTAAATCAATCAAGCCAATTACAGCGACCATAATAATTGACGCTAAGATAGCATTTGGCAAATAATAAAATAAAGGAGTTAAGAATAAAAGGGTAATTACAATTAGTAGCGCACTTATCAAGGCGGCAATGCCTGTTTTTGCACCTGCTTGTTCATTGATTGCGGTTCTTGAGAATCCGCCAGTCGTTGGAAATGCTTTAAACAAAGAGCCAACGATGTTTCCTGTTCCTAATGCGATTAATTCTTGATTTGGTTTAATTTTATAATTCCCATGTTTGGATTGGATAGATTTTCCAATCGCAATACTTTCCATAAAACCAATAAATGCGATGGAAAATGCTATTGGGGTTAATTGCTGTATATCTGAAAAATTGAAATTTGGCAATGAAAAAGCAGGCAAACCTTCTGGTACACTGCCTAAGATTTGGACCCCTAAATTGGCTAAATTTCCAAAATATACACAAAGACTTCCTAAAACCACCACCACTAATGCGCCTGGAATCGCTGATTTTATTTTTTTTAAGCAAAGTATAATTATAATGCCTGCTAAGCCTAGGGATAAAGTAGCTAAATTAACGGTATTCAATTTGGAGAATACTGACTGAATAATTTCATGAATATAACTCGTATTCTTTATTTCTAAACCTAATAAATGTTTTAATTGACTGAGTGCAATCACAATAGCGGCGGCCGATGTAAATCCTGAAATAACTGGTCGAGATAAAAAATTAACGAGAAATCCTAATTTAAAAATCCCCATGACTAGTTGAATTACACCAATCATCATCGCTAACAAAATAGCTAGCTGAATATATTGCGTGCTTCCTGCGGTAGCAATTACTCCAACACCCGTAGCTACTAAGATGGAATCTAAGGCAACAGGTCCGACGGCTAATTGTCTGCAAGTACCTAAGAGCGCATATATAATTTGTGGAAAAATAGCAGCATATAAACCATAGATTGGTGGTAAACCCGCTAGCATCGCATACGCCATTCCCTGTGGAATCAACATAATGCCAACGGTGATTCCTGCTCCGATATCTCCCTTTAAGTGGGTTTTATCGTAAGTAGGTAACCATCCAAGAATGGGCAGGTATTTCGCTATTTTTGCCATTAATCTTTTTTGTCCAATTTTGCTTCGATGCGGTCTAACCGCTTTTCTAATTGAATCAATTTTTCTAAAATTAACACGTGGGTCTTTTTTGCATCAATGCCAACTGGGCTTTTATCGCTATGGATTTCCTCAGCGATTTCTTGAAATATTTTTTTATTTACTTTTAAATCTTTCATGTTATTGAGTTAAGATTTACAAATATAACGACATATGAACGATTTTTCATGTATTGTGATGAAAACATTACTAGTTTCAATTTAGTTTGCATCAAATCGATTTTATTTTCTATTTATTTAAAAGACGACCTATTGTACTCGTTATTTTCTCTTTAAAATTTTCTTGCTCAATAATGACTTTCCCATTCACCAACACATAATCAAATCCTGTTGCCAGTTGATGTGGTTGCTCATAAGTAGCATTTGCTTTTATTTTTTCAGGTTCGAAAATCAGCAAGTCTGCAAAGTTTCCTGCTTTAATCAACCCTCTTTTTTGAATACCGATTGTTTGAGCTGGGAAATGCGTCATCTTCCGAACTGCTTCTGCTAAAGTTAGTCGCTTTCTTTCTAAAACATATTCTTCTACAATTTTTGCAAAAGAACCATATCCTCTTGGATGGCGCATGGTCGGACTACCATCTGAACAAATCATCACTTTGGGATGAGCTATAATTTCTTCTTGTAAGGCATCATCCATAATAAAGTAAGCTCCTGACGCTCGATTTGGCCCAATGCCTAATAATACTTGTTCATAAGGCAACCCTTGTTCCTCACTTACTTGAGCCAATGTTTTTCCAGCATATGGAGCAGTGCCAAATAGGGTAGCGGTTGGCCCGTTTCTGTCTATAATCTTTTGCTTTAAATAGGCTAATAACTCTGTGCGTCTATTATTTACTACTTTTTTGTAGTCATGTGGTGCTTTTGCCCATTTGGGAAAGACTATTCCTATACCAGTGTAACTGGCATTATATGGGTAAACATCTGCTGTGATAGATGACCCATTTTCTTTTGGTGTATTTAATAGGGTCAATAGCTCTTTCGCTCTTTCTTTTCCTTTGCCATAGACAGATTTCATATGCGATACTTGAACATTGCAATGCTGTCCTTGACGCAATAACTCTTGGATAGCACTTTCGATTTGACTGTCATCTTCGTTTCGGATATGGCTCATAATTAAGCCATTATTCTTGGCGACTATTTTAGCTAATGGTATTAATTCTCTATCGGTGGCAAAAGTCCCCGGTGTATATTCCAATCCAGTAGACATGCCGAATGCTCCTTTGTCAAATGCGTTTTGTAATAAATCGCCTTGCTTATTTATTAGACTAATAGCTGGACTTTTTTCGTAGTTAATTCCTGAAGTGCTGCGCAATGTTCCATGCCCTACAAACATAGCGATGTTGACCCCTAAATTTTGTTTTTGAACCTTTTCTGTCCAATTAGATAAATAACTTTTTGGACTACTGCCATCTTGACCTAGACATATCGTAGTAACCCCCATTGCCAAAAAGTTTTGGAACAAGGGCGTTGTCATTGGGTCGCCATGCGCGTGGGTATCGATAAATCCAGGGCTAATGGTCTTTCCCTTGGCATCTATCACTTTTTTGACAACTAATACATTTGTATCAACTTTTCCTATAAAAGCAATGGTATCTGCATTTACCAAAACCGATGCTTCGTAAGCTGTTGAACCAGAACCATCTATGATGCTACCATTTTTGATGAGTATATCAAATTGCGAACCCGAACTTTTTAAGAGTTGTTCGAATGGAGTAGGTTTTGCAGGCTCGTTTTTACAACTGAATAAGAGAACGGCTAAGAAAAAGAGGTAAGTTTTATGCATAATTTGGAGGCTTTGGACTAGGAGTATTGGCAGCGGATTTGACGGATAAAACGGATTTTCTAGGTGTCTAAAAAATTCGTTTTAATCCGTTTAATCGAATTAAATCCGCGGGACTATCCTCCTAGTAAAGTATTTTACATCTTTGGCTAAAATTCCGTCAAAGTTCCAGCTGGCAAGGTTTCCAAAACTTGAATATCTGTCAGCGCATATTTTCCTCGACCTCCTGATAATTTTATCAATCCATGCTGGGTATAGCCTTCCCAAGGAATTTGAAAACGAGGTTCGGCATCAGTAGCCTTGGTATAAAAATCCCATTGGGTGACTAAGCGACTTGTTTTATCCACATAGACTAAGTACTTATTATCTGGTGTATTCCCAACATTTTTAAAGGTCATGGCCAAAACATCTGCTTTCGCTCCTGCTTGAGTCATATCCTCTCCTACATATTTTAAGGTCACTCCAGAATCCTTTAATTTAAAAGGCATCACTAACCAATAAGCATCATTAATCCAATGTGCTTTGCCTTTCTGAGCCAAGGCTCCCATTCTTGGATGGTCTGTATTTATTAAAGTGTCTCCAAGCATGGCTTGCCCTCTCATCGTATGGATATTCATTAAAATGCTTCTTCCTTCTTTGACATAGTCGATTCTGATATCTCCTGTTGATTTGTCCCAGGTGTGTTCGCGAGAACCGAAAAAATTAAATTTGATATATCGGGTTTTATCATAATTTTGACGACCGCCCATCGCTTCCATGACTTCATCTGCAATGGTAATGGCTTTGACATCAGAGTTGACCGCATCAAATCCTTGAGCTGGTGGATTACCTTTGACTATTCCCTTTTGGAGGGTATTACAAGCCACTAGAAATGAAAGGCTAATTAGGAGGATAAATGTATATCTCATTGAAGAATAGATTTTTAGTTAAAGATAGAGCGTCAGCTAAAAAAGTAATAAATATCCGTGTTCCTTCACTAATCCGTGGTATTGATTACTACCACGGATTAGTGAAGGAACACAGATATTAGATTGATATTAAATTACAATAATATTTTTTGTAATATCAATTTTTTATC